>CAYPHN010000001.1:0-7897 GCA_964410265.1 uncultured Flavobacteriaceae bacterium
AGATTAAGATGTAAGGTAAATGTTATGTTTGTAACTTAATTAACTTTTTTTAGCAATTTAATACAAAACCCTATGTGTACGGTTACTTATATATATTTAAATAATAACAATTTTATATTAACGTCAAGCAGAGATGTTCCGTTTTCTAGAGAAAAGGCAGATTTACCAAAACAATATATAGAAGAAGGAATTTCATTGTATTATCCGAAGGATGGGAAAGCTGGAGGTACATGGATTGGTTTTAGTGATAAAAAAAGAATGATCTGTTTGTTAAATGGAGGTTTTAAGAATCATAAACAGCAAGAATATTATATTAAAAGCAGGGGTTTAATTGTAAAGGAATTATTATCATCGGATGATATTACCAAAGCCTGTGAAACCATTGATCTAGAAAAAGTTGAGCCGTTTACCTTGGTGATTGTTGCATGGATTAAAAAGATAGACCTATTTGAATTTGTATGGGATGGGAATAATAAACATTTTAATATTTTGAAACAGGAAAACCATATTTGGTCTTCATCAACTTTATATACTGACGCTATCAAGAATAGGAGAAAGTCATGGTTTAAAAAATGGGAGTTGGAGCATCACCCGCAAAACCCAAAAATTAAAAATGTAAAAAATGACATTCTTAAATTCCATCATACGGCAGGAGAAGGTGATTCAAATGTTGATGTGTTGATGAAAAGAGTAAAAGTTGGAACGGTTAGCATTACGCAGGTAATAAAAAATAATAATGATATAAAAATGAACTACGAAGAAATTAAAAGTTAATTTCTTAACGTTGTTTACTATAGGTTATTTTATTTTTTAGCCAATTGTAAAATTTTGGCAATTGAATTCAATTAAATGTTGCTGGCAACATTAATTGAAAAGTAGGAATTTGGACTTTGAATTTATTTGAGGATTTGAAATTGATCATGTTATAAAATCCATTCATAGAACCAATGGCAGAAGTTAAATAGCAATTAGAAGAGTAAGTGTAAATTTGCTTTGGTTTTAATATGGGTTTTTTTCCAATAACGCCTTGACCCTCAACTATTTCTAAATGATTTAAAGAATCAAAAATATTCCAATGCCGACTTAATAATTGCACTGTATCACTACTTTGATTTTCAATAGTTACACTATAACTAAAGGCATAGTAAATTTTACTATGTTGATAGCGTCTATCTTCAAAATTTGAAGTAATTGAAATTTTAATGCCTTTCGTAATTTGCTGAATCATATGTTAAACACTGATTTTTATTGATTTACAAATATACTCAAATCAATTAGGTATTCGGAAATTTTTCCGAAAGTTATTTTTTTCTTTAGCAATGTAAAAAAATCAAGCGTAGCCTTAGCTACAGTTTCTGTTTTTAAAGAAGATAAAGGAAAAAAGAACAAGATAAAAAATCGAAAAACTAGTTGGTTTGAGTATATAAGGTATTATTTTAAAAAGATAAATGATTTACCTTCTTTTGTGTCTTCGGCAAATTCGGCAATGGTTCTTTCTGTTAGTTCGAGTAACAGAGCGTCACGACACGGTGCGGCAACATGATGAATCGCACAGGGGTTTTCGTCACTGCATTTAGGTAAGCCTATAAAGCAAGAGCTAAACGAGTCTAAACCATCAATACATTGAATGATATTTAATAGGTTTTTTGATTGCTCTTTTTTTCCTAAATAGAAACCTCCATTAGGGCCTTTTACAGATAAGATTATTTTTTCTTTACTAAGGGTTTGAAAAATTTTAGCCAAAAAAGGAGCGGGAACTTCAATGATTTCTGCAACATTTTTTGAGCTTAATTTATTGTCTATACTGGATTTTACTGCAAGGTAGAGAACTGCTCTAATTGCGTATTTACTTTGATTACTTAACATAAAGCAAATATAAAAGATATTATTATCCTTTTTGTGATAAAAATCATACTTTTGATAACTAAAGTGCTTTACTTTTGTACTTTTACATGCTAAACTTAAATATTTTATAATTTAACTAAACTTAACTAATATGAAAACTAGAATTTTTGCAGTAGTATTGCTGTTTACTTTTGTTTTTTATTCATGTGATACAGAAAAAAAAGAAGAGACAGTTAAAAGCGAAGTGAAACAAGAACAAAAAGCCACTAAAAATAAAGGGCAATCGAGTATAGGATTAAGTGAAGGAGAGCAACCTAACGCATTGCAAGTAGCTAAAACTTATGTAGATGATGATGGCAATAAACCATTTTCAACTTTGGTAGCTGCAGTAGATGCCGGTGGTGTAGCCGATGCATTAGTAAATGTAGGACCTTTAACTGTTTTTGCTCCAGTAAACAGTGCTTTTGCAAAAATTCAAGACGCTGTTGATGATTTATTAAAACCCGAAAACAAAGAAACTTTGGCTTTTGTGTTAAAAAATCATGTTGCGCCAGCAAATTACCCTATAAAACAATTAAAAAAAGAAGCAAAAAAAGGCAGAAAATTATATATGGCCTCAGGTAAATATTTAGTTGTTGAAAATAAAGATGGTGATATTTATGTTGATGGAACAAAAATTTTGATGTCTGTAAAAGTAAGTAATGGCTGGATACACGTAATTGACGATGTATTGGTTCCTGCTGAATAAATAATAATAATAATAATAATAATAATAAATCTAACTAACAATGAAATTAAAAATTTTAACTGTCTTGGCAGTAGGTGCTATCATGATGAGTTGCGGAGGTGATAAACCAAAAGAAACTGATAACCCAATAAAAGAGGAGGTAAAAGCGGAAGTTATAAAAATTGACCCAATGAAAGACAAAGTAGTTGGGCCAATAAAATCTGTCACTTTAGGCGATATTGATGATGCCATGGTAGCGAATGGCGAAAAAATATTTAAGGCCAAATGTTCCGCTTGTCATAAAATTAGTAAAAGATTTGTAGGTCCAGGTTTAAAAGGTATAACAAAAAGGCAAACACCAGAGTGGATTATGAATATGATATTAAACCCTGAGGTAATGGTTGTTGAAAATGCCAGAGCTAAAGAGTTATTAATAGAATATAGTGCTCCTATGGCAAATCAAAATCTAACCGAAGAAGAAGCGAGAGCAATTCTTGAGTACTTCAGAACAAAAAATTAAAAATAACTAAACTAAACTAAAATAGATATTATTATGAAAAAAATGATTAAATATTTTATCGCAATACTTTCCATATGCGTTGTAATGGTAAGTTGTGGCGATTTAAATAATGGAAATTCAAAAAAGCAAGGTGCTTTATCTAGTAATGCAGCCGAAAAAGTATATGTTGCTCCAGGTGAACATGATGAATTTTATGCTTTTTTATCTGGTGGGTTTAGTGGGCAATTAGCTGTTTACGGTTTGCCATCAGGTAGATTGTTTAAGGTGATTCCTGTTTTTTCTGTAGATGCTGAAAAAGCTTATGGATTTAATGAAGAAACCAAACCCATGTTAAATACTTCTCATGGATTTATTCCGTGGGATGATGCACATCACCCTGATATTTCTCAAACCAATGGAGAATTAGATGGAAGATATATTTATATCAATGGAAACAATACTCCTAGAATTGCAAAAATTGATTTAACAACTTTTGAGACTACTGAAATTATTGAAATTCCTAACTCGGCAGGAAATCACAGTTCATCTTATGTAACAGACAATACGGAGTATGTTGTTGCTGGAACAAGATTTGGCGTACCGGTGCCACAAAGGGATATATCTATTGACGATTATAAAGGAAATTTCAAAGGAACTTTATCATTTTTAAAAGTTGACCCGAAGGATGGAGGAATGGATTTAAAATTTCAAATTTTAATGCCTGGATTTAATTATGATAAAGCACATCCAGGAAGAGGTAAATCACATGGATGGTTTTTCTTTACTACTTATAATACTGAAGAAGCAAATTCACTTTTAGAAGTTAATGCGTCGCAAAACGATAAAGACTTTATTGCCGCGATTAACTGGAAAAAAATTGAAGAATATGTAAATAATGGAGGTGGTAAAAAAATGGCAACTAATTATGCACATAACGTTTATAGTGATGAAACACATTCTGCAACTTCAACGATGATAAAAGAAGTTCTTATGGTGGATCCGAGTGAAGTACCGGGCGCAATATTTTTTCTGCCAACGCCTAAATCTCCTCACGGATGTGATGTTGATCCTTCTGGTGAATATATAGTTGGAAGTGGTAAATTATCTGCTGATGTAACGATACATTCTTTTACTAAAATGTTAAATGCCATTGAAAATGAATTGTATGATGGAGAAGCTTATGGTATTCCTATATTAAAATATGAAGAAGTTAATGCAGGAAGCGTAAAACAAGCTGGTTTAGGCCCTTTACATACGGAGTTTGATGGGCAAGGAAACGCTTATACTACTTTCTTTATTTCCTCTGAAGTTGTAAAATGGAAATTAGGAACTTGGGAAGTTATAGATAGAAAGCCAACATATTATTCTGTTGGTCACTTAATGATTCCTGGAGGAAATTCAAGGAAACCATATGGTAAATATTTATTGGCTATGAATAAAATAACAAAAGATCGTTATTTACCAACTGGACCAGAGGTAACGCAATCAGCTCAGTTATATGATATCACGGGTGAGAAAATGGAATTATTGTTAGATTTTCCAGTAGTTGGTGAGCCACACTATGCAGCAGGTATTCCAGCAGACATCATAGCTAAAAATTCTAAAAAAATCTATAGATTAGAAGACAATAAGCATCCTTATGTTGCCAAAACTGAAGCAGAATCTAAAGTAGTTAGAAATGGTAATGAAGTGCATATTTATTTGACGATGATACGATCTCACTTTGCACCAGATAATATTGAAGGAGTTCAAGTAGGTGATAAAGTATACTTCCATGTAACTAATTTAGAACAAGATTACGATGTGCCACATGGTATTGCAATGATTGGAGCACAAACTTCTGAGTTATTGATCATGCCAGGACAAACAGAAACATTTATATGGTACCCAAAACAAGTTGGAGTTTGGCCATTTTATTGTACAGATTTCTGTTCGGCTTTACATCAAGAAATGCAAGGTTATGTTAGGGTATCACCAAAAGGATCAAGTGTGCCAATTAAATTTACTTTGGATGGAGATGCAGTTGATGCTGAATAATAATATTATTAGTAAGTTAGGTTAATTATTTTGAAAACGGGCAGAGATTGTTATCTGTCCGTTTTTATTTAAACTTGAAAAATGAAGTTGTCTTGTTGTTTACATGAATTATCACCATAAAAGTAACTGGTTTTAAACACTTATTTATTATTCAATAGCCCGTTTGTTGTTGTATACGATTGATTTATAGTTAGTTGTATAACAGCGCTTAGATACGGTGACCCGTTGATATTCAAAATATTTAATTCATAACTCAAAATTACACCAAATGTTATTATTTATCTGTTAATCAAATATATATCATGAAAAAATCTAAAACATTAATGATAATAGGCTCCTTGTTGCTACTGGGTTTGTTTATTTTTCCATTATGGAATATTACATTAGAAGCACCGCAATACCCTATTCCTTTGGGTATGGATATTCATATTAATAAATTTACTGACACCCATGAATTTGATATTAAAAATATTAATTTGATGAATCATTATGTTGGTATGAAATATATACCAGAAACCATTCCTGAATTTAAAATTTTTCCAATTGTTATTGGGGTAATGGTTTTTTTAGGTGTCGTAATTGGATTTGTTGGGAAGCATAAATGGTTTTTATATTGGTTTATACTGATGTCAATTCTAGGAATTGCCGGTATGACTATGGTCATAATTTAGATCCAAAGGCCATCATGAAATTTACCAACCCTGATGGCTCAATTATGGGATTTCAACCCCCTTTATTTGGCACCAAATACATACTTAATTTTACAGCACACTCTTATCCAAGAGCGGGAGCTTATTTTATGTTTACTGGAATGATGTTGACTTTTATTTCCTTTTTCGTAGGGAAGAAAGAAAATAAAAACACATAAATTTCAAGAATTATTATCTTATTTTGAGCATAATGAATTTTCATTATGCTCAAAATAATTATCTTTACAAACTCTAACTAAAATAAAATGAAAAAATATTATTTAGCAGTATTTGGTCTAATCTTATTGTTATTGGTTTCCTGTAAAGTTGAGCCGGGAAAAATTAATCTTGGTCAAGAAGCCTGTCATTTTTGTAAAATGACTATTGTTGATCAACATCATGCTACACAGTACATAACAAAAAAAGGAAAGCAATATAATTTTGACTCTATTGAATGTATGATGCAAGATTTGGAAAATAAAAAAACAAATGAAATATCTTTATTTATGGTATCAGATTATGGAAATCCAGAATCGATGATTGATGCCCAAATAGCAACATACTTAATAAGTGAGGAAATTAAAAGCCCGATGGGTGCTTTTTTATCAGCTTTTTCGAGTGACTCTCTGGCAAAGGAAACCTTACAAAAAGGTGGAGGTAAACTATATACCTGGTCAACCATAAAAGAAAAATATCATGTTGAATAAAATAAAATATCATCTATTTATTTTATTGACAATATTATTTAGTACAATTCAAGCAAAACAAATTGAAGTATGTTCAACTTGTGAGATAAAAACTATTAATGAGGCAATTCAACTAGCTTTGGATGGTGATGAAATAATTATTAAATCAGGTATTTACAAAGAACACAACCTTGTTATTAATAAATCGATAAAAATTATTGGTATAGATAATCCAATTGTGGATGGTGAAAATAAGGAAACTATTTTTAAATTTAGTGCTAAGAATTTTTCTATTGAAGGCCTCACGATAATAAATGTGGGGCAAAGCTACACCAAAGATTTTGCAGCCATATTAGTTTCTAAGTCAGATCATTTCACCATAAAGAACAACAAATTTGAAAACGTGTTTTTTGGATTGCTTATTGAAAAATCAAAATTCGGAATTATTGATAATAATGATGTTAGCAGTAAAGCAAAAAATCAAGCGAGTTCAGGTAATGGAATTCATATTTGGCATTGCTCTAATATGCAGGTAAGTAATAATGACTTACACGGTTTAAGAGATGGAATTTATTTCGAATTTGTTAAAAAAAGCAAAATTTATAATAATAATAGTTACAATAACTTGCGTTACGGATTACATTTTATGTTTTCAAACGAAAATGAATATTATAACAATGTCTTTTCAAAAAATGGCGCCGGTGTTGCCGTTATGTTTTCAAAGTATATCAAAATGCACCACAATAAGTTTGCAGAAAACTGGGGTTCAGCTTCATATGGCTTATTGCTCAAGGAAATTTATGATGCCGAAATCGAGAATAATATTTTTGAACAAAATACTATTGGGATTAGCGTTGACGGCTCTACCCGAATGAATTATAAAAAAAATACTTTCTTGCGCAATGGTTGGGCTGTTAAAATTGTTGGTGCCTGTTATGAAAATAACTTTTCGCAAAACAATTTTATGCACAATGCATTGGATCTTTCTTACAATAGTAAGATCAATTCAAATAAATTTGATAATAATTATTGGAGTGATTATTCGGGTTATGATTTGGATAAAAATGGTGTAGGAGACGTGCCTTATCGTCCTGTAAAATTATTTTCGTACATCGTACATAATACACCTGAAACCATTATTTTATTACGAAGTTTATTTGTAGATATTATCAATTTTTCTGAAAAAGTATCTCCGATATTTACCCCAGATAATTTGGTGGATAATAACCCATTAATGAAACAAATCAATGATACAAATTAATAATTTAAATAAAAAATTTGGCAAATTAACTGTTCTTGAAGGATTGGATTTGGAAATTAATTCAGGCGGAATATTTGCTATTTTGGGTCCAAATGGATCTGGTAAAACTACTTTGATTAAAAGTATATTGGGTATGGTAATTCCCAATTCGGG
>CAYPHN010000001.1:7907-10063 GCA_964410265.1 uncultured Flavobacteriaceae bacterium
AAATGGTAAAACTATATTAAAAGAATGGGAATATCGAAATCAAATAAATTACTTGCCCCAAATAGCCAATTTCCCGAGTAATTTAACTGTTAATGAATTGATTGGGATGGTTAAGAATTTAAGGCCAAAAAAAGCCAATGAAATTGAGCTGATTTCACTTTTTGGTTTGGAGCAATTTTTGGATAAAAAACTAGGTAACTTATCAGGCGGTACAAAACAAAAGGTAAATATTGTTTTAACGTTTATGTTTGATAGTGATTTGATTATTTTAGATGAACCCACTACAGGTTTGGATCCTATTTCGTTAATTCATTTAAAAGAGATTATCCAAAAAGAAAAAGAAAAAGGGAAAACTCTTTTAATTACTACACACATCATGAGCTTGGTAGAGGAAATAGCAGATGAAATAGTATTCTTATTAGATGGTGAGATCTATTTTAAAGGAAGTGTAATCGATCTAAAAAAGAGAACAGGGCAGACTGATATAGAACATGCTGTTGCTAATTTAATGACCAAAAAAAATGTTTAAAATATTAAAGTATAGTTTTTATGACTTAATGCGTAGTCGATGGAGTTATGTGTATTTTGCTTTTTATTTGGCTTTAGGTTTTGTATTGTTATTTTTAAATAATGATATGAATAAGGCTGTAATTACATTATTGAATATCATTATTGTATTAACACCCTTAATAGGTACCGTTTTTGGGGTAATGTATTATTATAATTCTAAAGAATTTACTGAACTTTTATTGGCACAACCCATTAAAAGGAGCACCATTTTTATGGGGCAATATTTGGGAATTTCTATTTCATTAACATTGAGTTTGGCTCTCGGTTTAGGGATTCCATTTTTGCTTTATGGCCTGTTTAGATCAACAGCAATATTCGACTTTGGTTTGTTATTGGTAGTGGGGTCTTTTTTGAATTTTATTTTTGTTGCCTTGGCGTTTAATATTGCTTTATCTAATGAAAATAAGATAAAAGGATTTGGTTATGCAATTTTATTGTGGCTATTTTTAGCAGTAATTTACGATGGTGCATTTTTAATCATTTTGGTAATGTTTAATGAATATCCATTAGATAAGTTTTCTTTATTTGTAACCATGTTTAATCCCATTGATTTATCTCGAATATTAATTTTGTTAAAACTAGATATTTCTGCACTTTTGGGCTATACCGGAGCTGTGTTTAAAAAATTCTTCGGTACAAATTTTGGTATGATTATATCGTTTGTTGTTATGACTTTATGGGTTGTTTTACCGGTTTGGAGAATTAACAAAAAGTTAAGAAAAAAAGATTTTTAGATAGCACTTGGGCAATATTTTTGGTATTATCTTTGTGCATTACTAAATAAAAAAATTGCATGAATAATAGCATAGAAAATTACAGTCAAAATCCGATAGAAATAAGTAATAGTAATGTGTCGGTTTATCTTACTAAAGTTTATAATTGGATGGCTGTAGCTCTGTTGGCTACTGGTCTTGTTGCATATTATGTTGCGCAATCTGAAGCTGCTCTGCAAATTATAGTTGGTAATAAAATAATTTTTTATGGTTTGCTTATCAGCGAATTTCTTTTGGTAGTGTATATTTCAAAGCGTATTGATAAAATGAGTTCGTACAATGCAACCATGTTATTTTTAATATTTGCTATATTAAATGGATTAACTTTTTCGGTCATTTTTTTGATTTACACTTCAGCATCTATATCTTCCACATTTTTAATTACCGCAGGAACTTTTGGAGCGATGAGTGCCTATGGTTATTTTACCAAAACTGATTTAACTAAATTAGGAAGCATGGCAATGATGGCTTTAATAGGTATCATCATCGCATCTGTTGTAAATATATTTTTACAAAGTAGTATGATGCATTGGGTTATTACTTATTTAGGCGTTGCCATATTTATTGGTTTGACCGCTTATGATACCCAAAAGTTAAAAACCATAGCTCAAAATGGTTTTGAAAATGAAGAAAGTATGGAAAAGAGTGCCATCTTAGGAGCTTTAACGCTATATCTTGATTTTATCAATCTGTTTTTGTTTTTATTAAGAATATTTGGGAGTAGAAAATAGTTGTAATTAGTACCTGGTCGGAAATAGGCGAATTTTATAAACCAATTTATTTTTGAGTGATTTTTTATTTTGATTATTTTTT
>CAYPHN010000001.1:10103-31040 GCA_964410265.1 uncultured Flavobacteriaceae bacterium
ATGATTTTAATTTTGATCTATTTCCGACCAGGCACTAATTAATTGTTTAATTGTTCAGAACTGGCATTACCCATACCTATAACCTGATCGAATCTTTCACCGTATCTTCTGTAATAAACTATCACGGTATAATTGTTTTCCGTTTGATAAAAAGAGCCTTCAATGGCGTGTTTGTTTATTTGATAATTTTTATTTACTGTGACATAAGTGTAATTATAAAAGCCCTGTTTTAACAAAAGGCTTGTTTCAAAAAAATTGGTTTTCTTGTTAAATTTTAATTGGTTTGATTCTGTAATTGCCCAATCATTAAATGCACCATAAATATATATGTCATCATTTTCGTAATTATCTAAATATTCTAATGCAAAATGAACATAGGAGTAATCTCCTTCTATCGAAACATCATCCGTATCAATAGTCCGTAAAACAAAATTACCATTTACATCAGGGTAGAAAGTGTAGGGTTGATTGCCTCTTGCTTCATCATAATATAAATAAGTGTTAAAAATGTCATCTAATTTTGTTTTTGCAACATTGTTAGTTGCATTGCGAATTTCTTTGGTGTCAAAATATAAATATTCGTTACCAGCCCAATAAGAGATTTGATCTACATAATTATATAAAAGTTGCGACCCTCTAACATATCTTGGTTTGATATTATAAATTGCCGAATTCCAATCATTATTTTGGTAAATGACAACTTTTATTTCTTGATTTGGATTGTTTAATACTAAATTTTGATGATTTATTACAAATTGTACACTTTGTTTTTCATTGATGCTCACTATATCGGTACTTCTGTGTGCAGTTACACCTACACTGACTTTGGGTTGGTAAATGATGAACCGTCGACTAAATAGTACATTTTGATATGAGTCTAAGATGCTAATCAAATAATTACCACTTATTTTAATTCGATTATTTTGATTGGGTATATTTAATTCATAATGTGTGTATACTTGAAAGCTGTTAAAAGAATTTTCAAATTCGCGTATACGATCTGTTTCAAATCCTGTCATATACTCGGTAGAAGATAAATTTGATTTTTGCCAATTGTAATCATAATGATCAATTTTGTAATAATATATGGTTTCTTGAGCATGGAGATCATCAAAAGAAAGTTTAAGAACTCCACCCAATTTAATAATAGGCGCATAGTTATTTGGCCCCAATGGTTTTAAGACTATAGATTTTATGTTTTGTGGAGGGATAACTGTAACCCTATTTTGAGCTAAAAGGTTGAAAATGCTTAGACATCCTACAGAAACGGTAAAAAGGAATTTGTTAAACTTAGCCATGTTAATAATCTAATAAATAATGAGTTACATTTTAAGGGTTGAGTTCGATACGGTGAAATCAATATATTTATTTTAGATGTTAATAAAATCAAAAATTTATCTAAATAAATGTTATTTATTTGCTAAACTATAAAATATTAATTATTAAATTTGCACTCGTTAAAGAAACATTTGTTTTTTTTTATTTAACGTATTGTTATAGTAAGGAAAACAGAAATTTAATTTAAGCAAATTTATGTCTACAGACATTAGTATTAAGAAAGGCTTAGATATTAAGCTAAAAGGAACAGCACAACTTAGTCTGTCTTCCTGTAATCGATCAAAAATATTTGCTATAAATCCATCCAATTTTCACGGCATTATACCAAAATTAGTAGTTAAGGTTGGTGATAAGGTATTGGCGGGAGATACCGTTTTTTATGCAAAGCACAATGATAGAATAAAATTTACTTCACCGGTTAGCGGAGAGATTAAGGATATTGTTCGTGGTGCAAAACGTAAAATATTATCGGTAAAAATTATAGCAGACAATAGTGATTCATTCAAAGATTTTGGAATTAAAACAGCAAGTAATTTAGCAGCACCTCAAATAAAGGAAATGTTGTTAGAAAGTGGTTGCTGGGCTTTAATAAAACAACGCCCATACGATGTTATTGCAAGTCCTGATGAAACTCCAAAATCAATTTTTATATCTGCTTATGCAACAGCACCCTTAGCGGCATCTCATGATTTCGCATTGTCGGGTAAAGAAAATGAATTTAAGGCAGGTATTGATGCTTTGTCTAAATTAACCGATGGTAAAGTACACCTTTCTGTAGGTGCAGGTAACGCTTCATTTTTAAATGAAATATCAGGAGTTACTTTGCATAAAGTTAAAGGAGTGCATCCTGCAGGAAATGTTGGAGTTCAAATTGCTAAAATTGACCCAATAAATGCTGGAGATAGAGTTTGGGTTGTAAACCCGCAAGATGTAGCTGCCATTGGCACTTTGTTTTTAACAGGTAAAGTTGATCCAGTTAGAACTGTAGCACTTGCCGGCTCACAAGTAAAGGAGCCACAATATTACAAAATAACACAAGGTTCAAAAATTAGTGATATTGTATCTGGTAAATTAACAACACTTAAAAGTAGAGTTATTAGTGGAAACCCTTTAACGGGCACTTCAGTTAGTAATGAAGACCCTATAGGTTTTTATGACGATGTTATTTCGGTCTTACCGGAAGGAGATCATTATAGTTTTTTAGGATGGGTTCCGTTTATTGGAAATAATAAGTTTAGTATGTCACGTACATTCTTTTCTTGGTTAACACCCAATAAAGTATACGATTTAGATACCAATTTTAATGGTGAAGAAAGAGCTTTTGTAATAACAGGTGAAATGGAAAAGGTGATGCCAATAGATGTTTATCCGATGCAATTATTAAAAGCAACTATGAGAGATGATATTGAAAAAATGGAAAACTTAGGAATTTACGAAGTTGCGCCCGAAGATTTTGCATTGGTTGATTTTGTAAGTACTTCAAAAATTGAAACTCAAGATATTATCCGTAAAGGTTTAGATTTAATGATAAAAGAAGTAGGTTAATGAATTTTTTAAGAAAACAATTAGATAAAATCAAGCCTCACTTTGATAAAGGAGGTAAGTATGAAAAGCTTGCTCCCGCATTTGCCGGAATTGATACGTTTTTATTCGTGCCAAATCACACAACAAAAAAAGGAGCACATATTCGTGATGGTATAGATTTAAAAAGAGTAATGATTACAGTTGTAATAGCTCTTTTACCGGCTTTGATTTTTGGTATGTGGAATATAGGATTCCAAAATATGGGCGAAGGTCATAGTTTTTGGGATTATTTTAGTTTTGGGGCAATACGATTATTGCCTATGATTATTATATCCTATGGTGTTGGTTTGGGTATTGAGTTTGCTTATGCAATTAAAAGAGGGCATGATGTTAACGAAGGATACTTGGTTACAGGGTTGTTAATACCAATGATAATGCCCATTGATTTGCCATTGTGGATGCTTGCTATTTCCGTAGTTTTTGCCGTAGTAATTGGCAAAGAAGCATTTGGAGGTACGGGAATGAATATACTAAACCCAGCTTTAATTGCAAGAGCTTTTGCTTTATTCTCATATGCCCCATTTATGTCAGGAAATACCGTATGGGTTGCTGATTCTGTTGCCGATGGTGTTTCAGGAGCAACAATACTAGGTGATTTAGCAGGAAATATTATTCCAGATACAAATGTATTTGATATGTTTATGGGTTATATGCCTGGTTCAATTGGAGAAACTTCAATTTTGATGATCCTGATTGGAGCAGCAATTTTGCTGTTTACAGGTATTGCAAGCTGGAGAATTATGTTAGCATCAGTAATTGGGGCTGCATTAACAGGTTTGTTTTTTAATGCTATAGGTAGTGATACAAATGCTTTATTTAATTTCCCATGGTGGCAACATTTATTGGTGGGCGGTTTTGCTTTTGGTATGGTTTTTATGGCAACTGATCCCGTTTCGGCAGCACAAACTACAAAGGGTAAATGGATTTATGGGTTTTTAATTGGTGTCTTTTCCATATTAATTAGGGTGGTAAACCCAACCTTACCAGAGGGAGTTATGATGGCAATACTTTTAATGAATGTTTTTGCGCCTACTATAGATCATTATGTTATTGAAAGCAATGTAAAAAGAAGAAAAAAGAGACTACAAAAAGTTAAAGCGTAAAATATTATGGATAGAAATAGTAACATATACACTTTTATTTTTGCAATTGTAATGGTAGTTGTTGTAGCTTCAATTTTAGCTTTTGCAGCTACAAATTTGAAACCATTACAAAAAGAAAATGTAAGAAAAGAGAAAATGCAAAATATATTATCAACTATTGGAGTAGATGTTGGTAGAGATAGTGCTTCTGTAAAATTTGATAAATTTATTAAAGAGCAATTGGCATTGAAACCTGACGGGACTGTAGATAATGCAGTAGATGCCTTTACGATGGATTTACATAAGGAAGTTAAAAAAGAGCCAATCAATCAACATTACCCAGTATATGTTGCAAAGAAGGAAGGAAATTTTTTTTATATCATTCCATTATATGGATCAGGCTTATGGGGTCCACTTTGGGGATATATTGCTTTAGATGATGATAAAAATACAATAATAGGGGCTTCTTTTGATCACGCAGGAGAAACTCCAGGTTTGGGTGCCGAAATCAATCAATCTTGGTTTGAAGATCAATATATTGGTAAAACATTATTTGATGATAAGGGTGATTTTGTTTCAGTAAAAGCAATTAAAGGAGGTGCAAAAATTGGCGATATACACGGAGTAGATGCAATTTCTGGAGGTACAATTACAGCCGATGGAGTAAATGCAATGTTGGAAGAAAGATTAAAAAATTATTTACCATATCTTAAAAATAATTAATTATGGCTAAGGAAAGAGAAGCGTTGTTTTCGCAAAAAAACAGAAGGTTATTAATTGATCCTTTAAACGATGATAATCCAATTACGGTACAGGTACTAGGTATATGTTCTGCCTTAGCAATAACAGTACAATTAAAGCCAGCAATTGTCATGTCTATTGCGGTAATTTTTGTTATGGTTTTTGGTAATTTAATTGTTTCATTACTGAGAAATATAATACCAAATAGAATAAGAATTATTGTTCAGTTATTGATAGTTGCATTTTTAGTGATATTGGTAGACCAGGTGTTAAAAGCCTATGCTTATGATGTTAGTAAAGAGTTATCTGTTTTTGTTGGGCTGATTATTACCAACTGTATTATCATGGGTAGGTTTGAGGCTTTTGCCCTTGCGAATAGCCCTTGGAAATCAGTTTTAGATGGAATTGGGAATGCTGCTGGTTACGGTTTAATATTAGTTATTGTGGCATTTTTTAGAGAACTTTTAGGTTCAGGTAAATTAATGGGATATGAGATTTTAGGTCACAAAGCAAAAACCATTGCTGAATCAACAGGGCTTTACCAATACGGTTATGAAAATAATGGATTTATGCTGCTCTCACCTATGGCATTAATTACGGTAGGTGTTTTGATTTGGTTTCATAGGTCAAGAAATAGAAAATTAATAGAAAATTAAATAAAAATTTCAAATGCATTCAAAAGAACATTTGATAATACATAAATAAAATGGAAGAGTTAGGGAGTTTATTTGTAAGAAGTATTTTTATAGAAAATATGGTATTTGCCTATTTTCTAGGAATGTGTTCTTATTTAGCTGTATCAAAAACAGTAAAAACAGCAGTTGGACTTGGGGCAGCAGTAATTTTTGTATTGGCAATTACTGTGCCAGTTAACTATTTATTAGATACTTATGTATTGAAAGAAGGAGCATTAACTTGGTTAGGTGAAGGATATGCAGATATTGATTTAAGTTTTTTAAGTTTTATCATGTTTATTGCGGTAATTGCATCTATGGTGCAGTTAGTAGAAATGATAATCGAACGTTTTGCACCAGCACTTTACAGTGAATTAGGTATCTTTTTACCATTAATTGCAGTAAATTGTGCAATTCTTGGAGGCTCACTATTTATGCAACAAAAGAATTTTTCAACCATAACAGAATCTGCTGTATATGGACTAGGGTCTGGTATAGGTTTTTTCCTTGCAATTTTAGCTATTGCTTCTATTAGAGAGAAAATCACATACTCAAATGTTCCTCAACCTTTAAAAGGTTTAGGAATAACATTTATCATTACAGGTTTAATGGCAATTGCTTTTATGAGCTTTTCAGGAATTAAATTATAATATTTATTAGAATTAGTACAGTATGAATCCAATAGTAGCAAGTATCGTATTTTCTTTATTATTAATACTTATTTTAGTCACCATATTATTAGTAGCTAAGGCAAAATTACTCCCATCAGGTAAAGTAAAACTTTTGATTAACGGTCAAAAAGAAATTGAAGTAGAAACAGGTAGTACGCTTCTAACAACTTTAAGTAACGAGAAAATATTTTTACCTTCAGCTTGTGGTGGAGGTGGAACTTGTATTCAATGTGAATGTCATGTAATAAGCGGTGGAGGTGAGGCATTGCCTACAGAAGTACCTCATTTTACTCGTAAGGAATTGGCAGAAGGAGTTAGATTGTCATGTCAGGTAAAGGTAAAAGCTGATATGGAAATTACTATTCCAGAAGAGATATTTGGTATTAAAAAGTTTGAAGCTGTAGTTAAATCTAATTATAATGTTGCCTCTTTTATAAAGGAATTTGTTATTGAGTTACCTGAAGATATGGATTATAAACCAGGAGGTTATATTCAAATTGAAATTCCAAATACACAAGAAAACTTTAAGGATATGGATATCACAGCGCATCCAAAAGAACATCCTGGAGAACCTGATAAATTTAAATTAGAATGGGATAAATTCAATTTATGGCCATTGGTTATGAAGAACGATGAAAATGTAGAAAGAGCTTATTCCATGGCTTCTTACCCTGCAGAAGGAAGAAGTGTAATGCTTAATGTTCGGATAGCTACGCCACCTTGGGATAGGGCTAAAAATGGATGGATGAGTGTTAACCCAGGAATTGCTTCATCTTATATATTTAATAAAAAACCCGGTGATAAAGTTATAGTTTCAGGTCCTTACGGCGAATTCTTTATCAACGAAAGTGATTCAGAAATGCTTTATGTTGGAGGTGGGGCAGGTATGGCTCCAATGCGATCTCATTTATACCATTTATTCCAAACCTTAAGAACGAATAGAAAAGTTACCTATTGGTATGGAGGAAGATCTAAACGTGAGTTGTTTTACGTAGATCATTTTAGAGCTTTGGAAAAGGAATTTTCTAATTTTAAATTTTATATTGTACTTTCAGAACCAGCCGAAGAAGATAATTGGAAAGTAATGAAAAATGTGGATGATAAAGATGGTGATGGTTTCTTAGGATTTGTACATCAAGCAGTTATTGATGAATATCTATCGAAACATGAAGCTCCTGAAGACCTAGAACTTTATTTCTGTGGACCGCCAATGATGAATAATGCCGTTCAAAAAATGGGCGAAGATTTTGGTATGGCCGACGAAAATATTAGATTTGATGATTTTGGAGGATAATTAATATTGCAATAACACTAACAAAAAACAGCACTTTGGTGCTGTTTTTTTTAACGGTTTTGTATATTAGTTGCGTGGTTAAGCACGAAAGTTAGCAAATAAAAACCGAATAGAAAATTCGCGAGGATTTTCGTAAGGAGGTAGTCCACTTGCGGTTAAAATAGAAAATTATTCACGTTATATGCGTAACCTGCCAGAAGGGTCTAATGCGTTAATGTGAAAATAAATTCAATCACCCAACTTTTGACTTTTCAGTACAGGAATTAAGTATCGAGTAAGGGGTATTAAAATACCTAACAACGAATAATAAAAGCATGGTAACAGGTATTACAAATTATCTCGCTTTATTTTATAAAACACTAATAACAAGCACAACATCAATTATTTTTTAAGGTGATAATGTTCTTTCTCTTTTCCAAAACTACCTTCTAACCTTGTAGTTCTTTCTTTAGTTATCATCCTAGCCAATTGGTTTTGTTGTTTTCGATGTTTTGACGGTTTACCTTTTGGTTTAAAATCGGTTTGAATTTTTTTAGACATTCCATTTATGGACTCAATTAATTTGTCGCAACAATAGTAGACATTCCAGAATATCATGGCTTTGATTCTTTATTTTAGTTCAATTGTTTTGCGAACGCATTTTAAAATTGGAAACGATTTAGAAAAGTATTTTTGAATGCCATAAATAAATAGACCCCGTCATTTTTAAAACCAAGTCTTATTTTTTTAAATGCAATGCGCATTTGTGATTCTACAGTTTTAATTGAAATATTCAGGGTTTTAGAGATTTCGGCGTATTTAAGACCTTTCTGTTTATTAAGAAGTAAAATTTCTTTGCATTTAGGTGGTAGCTCTTCTATGAGGTCTAATAATTTTTTCGATCTTTCTTTTGCAATGGTATCATCTTCAATAACACGGTCATTTAGAGCGTTAAATTTTAATTCATCAAGTAACTTTAATTGAGTTGCTTTTTTTCTGTATTGCGTGATAAATAAATTATGAGCAACGGTAAATAAATAATTTTTTAAAGAAGAATCATCAGATAAACATTTTCTTTTATTCCACAAAATGATGAAACTATTTTGCACAATATCTTTGGCTTCATGCGTATTTAATGTAAAAGTGATAACATAGGCTAATAATGGGTTGTAGTGTTGTTTAAAAATCTTTTTAAAGACTTTCTTATCATCACTTTTTAGCATTAAAATCAATTGGCTGTTATTCATAGATTAGTGTAAATAATTACATGATTTTGAGTTGTTAATTTTTTACAAATATAATTTTTTAAATCTTTTTTTAAGGGTTTTTTAAAATTTAAACGTTTATGTCCTAGTTGAAACATTATAGAGGTTAAATTAAATGAAAGAATTAGTTGAAAAATATTTTACAAACAACGTTAGTTCGTCAGAACTAAAAGAGCTATCTAATTTATTGATAAAGTCAAAAAATAGAAAATATTTCGAAGATGCGGCAAGATTAGATCACGACTTAAATTTTGCTTTGCAAAATGTGGATTTGGATATTGAATATTCTAAAATAGAGCAGAAAATAAAGAAATTAGAGAAACCTCTTAAATTAAGAACTACAAATTGGTATCAATGGGCAGCGGTTTTTGTTGGTTTAATAGGTTTGGGTTATTTCTATACAACCTACAACAGCCAAAATAAAATATTCGAAATAGACAAAAATGCCATTATTTTAACGTTGGATAATGGTGATATTAAAGTGATTTCTGAAGACGGCACTGGAGAAATAATCACAAAAAAAGGACAAATGATTGTTACGCAAAAAAATGGGAGTCTAAATTATTCAAGCAGCGATATCAAAAACAAAAGTGTGGAAGAAAAACTTGTTTTTAATGAACTATCCATTCCTTATGGTAAAAAATTACAAATATGTCTATCTGATGGAACCGTGGTTCATTTAAATGCTGGTTCTACTTTAAAATACCCAGTAAAATTCTTACATGGAATGGAAAGACAAGTTTTTTTGAATGGAGAAGCATTTTTTGATGTTTCAAAAGATAAAGACAATTTATTTGTAGTAAAAACTTCAGAAGTAAATATTCAAGTGTACGGAACAAGATTTAATGTAAATGCATATAACGAAGATCAAGAGATCAATACCGTTCTAGTAGAAGGTTCTGTAGGTATTTATAGTCAAAATGAAAAACGTACTGAGAACATTGTTATGTTAACACCAAAACATATTGCTTCATGGAATAAGAAGAAACAGCAAATACGCATAAACGAGGTAGATGTAAACGAATATACTGCTTGGACAAAAGGGCAATTGATTTTTAAAGTAAGAACTTTTTCTGAGATTCTAAAAGTATTAGAACGTCACTATGATGTTGCTATTACTAATAATTATGAACAATTAAACAACCAGCGGTTTTTTGCCAAATTTGATATAGAAACAATAGACCAAGTATTACGATCATTCCAAGATAGTGAGCCTTTTGTTTTTAAGAAGGAAGGTAATAAAATTATAATTACAAAACCTTTAAACCAATAATGCTTATGGTGTAAAAAAAAATCCAAAAAAAAGCCAACTATAAAAAATCGAGAAATGCGCGAACATTTCCCGATTTACTGAAAATAGTTGGATTAAACAACTATTAACCATTCAAAACAAAAGTATGAAAAAAATCATGATTAAAGGGTTAGCAATGCCTAATCTTATCAAAATGAGTTTAAAAATGAAATTAACAACCTTGCTCTTAATTACTTCTATTTTTTATATTCAAGCAGATTCTACATATTCACAAAACACAAAAATTTCTTTAAATCTAGAATCAGTTAGTGTAATGGAAGCGCTTGAAACCATAGAGTCATTATCAGAATTTAAATTCTTAGGAAACGAAAATGTTATATATGATAATCGCATTATTAGTTTACATGTAAAGAAAAAGAAAATTTCTAGAATTTTAAAAGATTTATTTGAAGGTACAGACGTTACTTATAACATTATAGGCAAGCAAATAATTTTAAAATTAAACCCTATTCGAAAACTTGAAATATCTAAACCTATTTTGAGTGAAGAAATTGGGCAAGAACCAATTCAAAAAATAGAAATTTTAGGAAAAATATCTGATGCGAATGGACCATTACCCGGTGCTAATATAACTGTAAAAGGTACAAGTAATGGAGTTGTCACAGATTTTGATGGAAATTATTCCATAAAGAATGTACCCGCAGACGGGACTCTTAAGTTTAGCTTTATTGGGTATATAACTCAAGAAATTGTTGTTGATGGTCAAACTACCATCAATGTTACTCTGCAAGAAGATACACAAGCTTTAGACGAAGTGGTTGTTATTGGTTATACCACACAAACCAGAGGTGACCTAACAGGTGCTGTTGGTTCAGTAGATATGTCTGAAGCAATTAAAACACCTGTTGTGAATGCCGCCGAATTATTGGAAGGTCGAGTAGCCGGTGTAACTATTGTTAGTAGTGGTCAACCTGGTAGCGCACCTAGAGTAAATATTCGTGGGTTTGGTACAAGTAATAATACCAACCCATTGTATATTATTGACGGTGTACAAACAGATGACCCTAATACTTTAAATAACCT
This sequence comes from uncultured Flavobacteriaceae bacterium, assembly GCA_964410265.1. GTDB lineage: Bacteria > Bacteroidota > Bacteroidia > Flavobacteriales > Flavobacteriaceae > Lutimonas. Next base: position 21,067 of record CAYPHN010000001.1, read on the forward strand.
AAATCCTGCAGACATTGACCAAATGAACGTATTAAAAGATGCTGCTGCTGCAATTTATGGGGCAAGAGCCGCAAATGGCGTTATTATTATAACTACGAAAAGTGGTGGATATAATATGGCTGGAGCAAAACTATCAGTAGATCTTTTTGCAGGTATTTCTGAAGCTATTAATCTACTTCCTAACCTAAATACAATCCAGCATTCAAATATGATTTGGGAAAGTTTGGCTAATGATGGAGCTGTATTAACACATCCACAATACGGAACGGGTCCTAGTCCTGTGATACCAAATCTATTATTAGGTTTACCTGTTACTGCGGCAGTACCATTTGATGGTACTAATTGGCTAAATGAAATAACACAAAGCGCTCCTACACAAAGTGCTTCTATATCTTTAGAAAACGGAAATGAAACGGGTAAGTATTTTATGTCGGCAAATTATTTGAATAGAGAAGGAACATTAATCCATACAGGGTTTAAACGTGGGGGTGCACGAATGAATTCAGAATTCAAAGTTGCCAATAAAAGAATTACCATTGGTGAACACATCAATGTGTCTTTTTCTAACCAACAAAACCCTGCAAACCCCTTAAGAGCTATGAATAGTGCTTTTAGGTCTAGCCCATTAATTCCGGTTTTTGATAATGATGGCAATTTTGCAGGGCCCTACAGTAATAGTACAGGTTTGAGTAATAATCGAAATCCAGTTGCAGATTTGACTAGAGGTCAAAATGATTACATAACAGGTTTTCAGGCTTTTGGTGATATTTATTTAATTGCTGATTTATATGATGGATTGTCATTTAAAACTGTGGCAAGTGCTACTATAAATGCTTGGGATGGCAGAACTTTTAGTTCTTTGAGTCCCGAAGCTGCAGAACCTGCTACTGACAATTTTTTACATGAGAGAAACAGTAATAACTGGAGGTGGGCATGGACGAATAGTTTAAATTATAATAAAACCTTTGGAGACCATAGTATCAATGCGCTGGTTGCAGTTGAATCTATCTCAGAAAGATCAAAAGGTCAAGGAATTACTCGTTCAGGTTACTTGTTTGAAACACCAGATTTCTATTTATTGAATAATGGATCTGGAATACCAAATGTTGATTTTGCCTTTGATACTACAACTACTTTATTCTCTATTTTTGGTACAGTTAATTATTCTTATAAAGGAAAATATTTGGCAACAGTTACATTGCGTAATGATAAAACCTCACGTTTTGCTGGAGATAATAAAAGTGGTCTGTTCCCTTCCTTTAGTGCTGGCTGGGTAATGAGTAAAGAAAATTTCTTCCCACAAGATGCAATGGTGAGTCAATTAAAATTAAGAGGCTCCTATGGTGAAATTGGTAATCAATCTATACCGATAGCAAATCCTACACAAAATATATCTAGTCTTAGTGAAGAATTTGGTAATTATGCATTTGATGGAAATTCTATAACTACTGGTGCTGTTCTTGGCGAAGTGGGTAATCCTGATTTAAAATGGGAAACCAGTATATCAACCAATATTGGAATCGATTTTGGTATGTTTAATGATAAACTTTCTTTTACCTTTGAGTATTTTAAAATTATAACAGACGATCTAATCACTCGTGATTTCAGCTTCATTCCATCAACTGGTCCAGATGCTTCTGCACCATTTGTAAATCTAGGATCTGTTGAAAATACAGGATTTGAAATTACTTTTGGTTGGCATGATAAATTCGATTCAGGCTTTTCTTATAGTATTCAAGCTAATTTATCTTCTTATGATAATGAAGTTACTAGTCTGATTAGTCCATTCCAATCAGGGGATAGTTTTGGTGGTTCTCCTATTACAAGAACACAGGAAGGTTATCCAATCTCTTCTTTCTTTGGTCGTATAGTAGAAGGTATTTTTAGAGATGAAGCCGAAGTAGCAGCAAGCCCAGATCAAGGATTTGTTGATTCTGCTGCGGGTGTTGGTCGATTTAAATATACTGATATTAACGGAGATGGTATTGTCAATGATGATGACAGAACTTTTATTGGTTCTCCACATGCTGATTTTTCTTATGGCATCAATTTAACTGCAGGGTATCTTGGTTTTGATATGTCTATATTCCTTTCTGGAGTATCAGGAAATGATATCTATAACTACGATAGGACTTTTACTGATTTTCCTAGATTTTTTGATGGAAACAGAAGTACTCGTGTATTGAATTCATTCAATGCTGTTACAAACCCTAATGGTAATTTACCAGCCTTGAGTTCGAGGGTTGTTAATAATGAGACTAACCCTAACTCATTCTTTGTGGAAGATGGGTCGTTTTTGAGATTAAGGAATTTACAAATTGGTTATTCATTACCTGATCATATCATTAATAAAGCAGGTATGAGTTCTATTCGCTTTTATTTACAGGGAACTAATTTATTTACTATAACTGGTTATAGTGGAACAGATCCTGAAATATTCTCTAATAGAGGGAATTTAACTTTGGGAGTAGATTCTTCAACCTACCCAATTGCACGTATCTTAAGTTTAGGTGTTAATATTAAATTATAAAAAAATGAAAAAAATATATATTTATTTATTTACAATGCTAATGGGAGTATTAGCTTGTAACGAGGAGTTTACAGAAAACCCAGCGATTGGCGCTTTGAGTGATGAAACATTGCAAAGCGAGTTAGGTATCGAATTGAAATTAACCGCTGCCTACTCTGCTCTAGATGGTATAAATTTAAAGGATAGGAATGATTGGTATACTACAGGAGATAACTGGTGGTTTGATGTTATTTCAGACGACGCCCATAAGGGTAGTAATGATGGCGATCAACCCGATTTGTTCTTACTAGAGACTTTAGACTGGACATCAGCGAATGTTTATTTGTTTGGTAAATGGACTGCTCTTTACAGTGGTGTTAACAGAGCTAATGGAGTTCTTTCTATAATTAATCAGATTGAAGAAGGTGAAGAAGGAGGTTTTGTTGCTCAGGCTGCGGAAGCGAGATTTTTAAGAGGAATCTTTAACTTTCAATTGGTACAAATATTTGGTAATGTTCCATTTATTTCAGTAGATAATTTTGACGTTCTTGAGTTTAATCAGCCAAATCCAGGACCCATATGGGATGCTATTGAAGCAGATTTTCAATTTGCAATAGATAATTTACCCGATACCCAAAATGAAGTTGGAAGACCAACCTCATGGACTGCAAAATCTTTTATGGGTAAAGTACTATTATTTCAAAGTAAATGGTCGGAAGCCTTTACTATGTTAGACGATGTTGTAACTGCAGGACCTTATGCTTTAATTGCAGAATATGGTGACAATTTCCGATTGGCAGGTGATAACAGTTCTGAATCCATATTTTCCATTCAATTTACTATAGATGATGGTTTTTCATTTAATGGTAACCGTGGTTCAACTTTAAATTTCCCTACCCCTTTTGGGTGTTGTGGTTTTTACCAGCCATCTCAAGATTTGGTTAATGCGCATCAAACGGAAGATGGATTACCATTGTTAGATACTTTTAACCAATCAGATGTTAAAAATGACTATGGTATTACCAGTCAGCAGGCTTTTACTCCTCACACAGGGCCTTTAGACCCTAGATTAGATGTTACTGTTGGACGAAGAGGAATAGATTTTAATGGTTGGGGTATGAACCCTGGAAAAGATTGGATACGTGCCAATTTTGCTGATATTTCAGGGCCATATACTTCTAAGAAAAGTATTTTTTGGAATGGTGAAGATGAAAATCAAGGAACAGGCCATTGGGGGCAATGGCGTACAGGTATCAATTTTCATATGATGCGTTATGCTGATCTTTTATTAATGGCAGCGGAAGCGGCAATTGAAAACGGAGATTTGACAACTGGTTTGGATTATGTAAATCAGGTTAGATCAAGAGCTATGAATATGGCCTATGTACAAGCTGTTGGTGGTGGAGGTAATGCTGCTAATTATAATATTCAACTTTATGGTTCATTCCCTGACCAGACCTTTGCAAGAAAAGCGGTTCGTATGGAACGTCGTTTAGAATTAGCCATGGAAGGAAAAAGATTATTTGACATTAGAAGATGGGGTAATGGTACTATCATTATGAATGATTACTTTGCTAATGAAGGAAGAGTAATTACTTCTTTCGCAGGTAAAGCAAGACCTTATGATTCAAGACATGATTTGTTGCCAATACCTATTACTTCTATCGATCAAAGTGGTGGAATTATCGTACAAAACCCTGGGTTTTAATTTATTTAACAGAATTAAGTATATTTATTTTGTTTAAAAAATGAAAAATTAAACAACAACCTTGTGAAACTTAACAATTAGCAAATATTAACCTTGATCAAATATTAAAATAAACATTGATTATTTTATTTGATCTAAATAAAATTAAAGTTTTCTCTTTTTTTTTAATAAGTAATGAAAAAATTATTTTTAACTGGACTAACACTTACGCTATGTATGTCACTTTTTGTAGTATCCTGTGATTCTGATGATAGTGGAACTACATTTCCTCTTACAGCAGATATTATTAGCGTTATTGATGACAAACAGGTTGCTTTTCAGGGAATATCCAGGAGTGCCACTAATTGGTTATGGGATTTTGGTGATGGCAATACAAGTAATGAGCAAAACCCGGTTCATGTATATGAGAACGGAGGTTATTACACAGTTATATTTACCGCAATTGGTGAAAATGGTGAAACTGTAGTTGAAGAGGTTGAATTGGAGGTTGCGCTTACTCCTTATGTCTTACTTACAGGTGGGTTAACTGCAATAAATGGTAAAACTTGGAAACTTTCAGCTAGTCATACTAGCAATGGAGATTATTTTGCGTTCGCCGATTCTGACTTTTCCATAGTTGATCCAACTGTTACACCGCTTCCAGATGAAGTATTCTCATCAATATTTGGATTTGGTGAAATTTATGATGATGAATATACGTTTTATTTTGATGGCGTATTTAAAGTAGATTTAAAGGAAGATGAGGCCGCTTTGGGGGGGATTGTTTATCAATTAACTACTTCTGGTTTCGATAATATTACGAATTTTCACCCAGAATTTTCTGAACAATTTGGATTAATTGTGGCAAAACCATTTCTAGAGGAAGATTTATCTTTTACTTATGTTGCTGAAGAAGATTTTTTGACTTCATCTGTTTGGACTGGTGGAGCTATTACATATGAAGGAGTTAGTACTTTGAGCTTTTCAAAAAATGGTTTTTTTGGCTTTATTGATTTTGAAAGGAAAGTATTGGTTCAAGAAATTACAGACGCTACGATGAAGGTAATTGTGTTTATGGCTGCTTCTCAGGACCAGGTAGGAATCAACACACATGCTTTGGTACTCACATTTGAGGTTGTAAATTAACTTGTTTAATATACAATGGTGATAGACTAAGCATAATCCGTTTTAGCGGTATTAATAATAAAAAAATTGCACATATCTGATATTTAATATATGTGCAATTTGTAATAAAATAAACAAAGGTGAATGAGAAACAAATCATAATCACTATGTCCTGAGATTTTTCTTGACACTCGCATAACACATTGTATTAATTAGGAGAGAAATAAACGGATATCATCTAATAAAAACAAAGATATTATTTGGCAGTAGTGGAAATGGATGCTAAATGCTCTAAATATAGTAAAGTCTATAAAATTAAAGGATATTTCGGCTTAGCGAAGTACTGATATTAAAAAAATAGAAAAACTAAAGACAACAATAGATAAATACCAATAATTTTTTCGAAATAAAAAATACTACGCCCTCTTAAATTTAACAAATAAAAAAATGAAATATAAATTCAATAATTTTAAACATAAGATAGAAATAACGATAATTTTCGCTTTATTTTTTTCGATTAATAGTAATGCTACAACTTATTATGTTTCATCAAATGGAGGAAACGACTCCAATATTGGTACTGTTGCTTCTCTGCCTTGGAAAACAATAGACAAAATAAATTCCTTCATATTTGTTGCAGGCGATTCTATTTTATTTAAAAGAAGTGAGCTGTGGAGAGGTCAGCTTATTCCTAGTAGTGGAAACAATCAATCAGATATATACTACGGCGCATATTCTAACGGAGAATACCCAGTAATTTTAGGTTCTATAAATTTTAATAATAATTCAGACTGGACAAATGTAGGCGGTAATATTTGGAAGTGTAATACTATATTTTCGACAGACATAGGAAATATTATATTCGATGATGCTTCAAGTGTAGGATTTAAAAAATGGAATTTAATTGATTTGCAAAATCAGGATGACTTTATGTATAGTTTATCCACTAATGAACTTTCAATATATTCAACATCAAATCCAGCAAGTATTCATTCAGAAATTGAACTAGCTTTACGAAAAGATATTATAAATCAACAAAACACCAGTTATGTAACATATGAAAATATAAGTATAAAATATGGTGGAGCTCACGGATTTGGAGGAGGCAATACATCAAATATAACTATTAAATCTTGTGAAATATCCTATATGGGAGGTGGAGACCTTAATATGAACGCAACACTAAGATATGGTAATGGTGTTGAGTTTTGGGGCAATGCATTAAACAATGTTGTTGAAAAGTGTAAAATTTGGGAAATTTATGATACAGGAGTTACAAATCAAAATCATAGTAGAACTGCAATTCAGCAAAACATAAAATATCAAAACAATGTTATTTGGAATTGCGGAATGTCATCTTTTGAATATTGGAACAGACCTTCATCATCAACAACCTCTGATATTTATTTTGAAAATAATACGTGTATAAACGCTGGGTATGGCTGGGGGGTTCAAAGACCAGACTATCACGGAATACATATTCTGTTTGACGATAACCCCGCTCAAACCGGTACGATATTCATTAGAAATAATATTCTTTATAATGCTAGACGATCTATTTATGCGTTTGAAGATAATATTAACGGCGTCATAGACCATGATTATAATGTATTGTACCAACCTTCCAGTTCAGATACTTTATATGCTGCATTCCCTTCTTTTACAATTTATAAGTATTCGGATTTTCCTATTTACAAAACAGCAATTCAAAAAGATTTAAATTCGTTAACAGGAAGCCCTGATTTTACAGATTTATTAGAAAATGATTTTTCTCTTTTAAGTAGTTCAATTGCAATTGATGCAGGTATTAGCCTCAACATTTTAGATGACTTTAATGGTAATCCAAGGCCTATTATAAATGGGTTGTTCGACATTGGAGCTTATGAATACTCAAATACATTAGGTATTAATAAAATTGAACCTTTGGATTCTTTCCGTATATACCCTAACCCTTCAAGTGAATATTTTAGTATATCAATTAATGAAGAAAATATGAATTATACTCTAAACATATATAACACAAATGGGCAAAAAATTATTTCGTTAGAAAACTACTCTTCTGAAAAACTAATAAGCACAGGACATTTAAAAAATGGAGGTTATTTTGTTACCTTAAATAATGGCTCAAAAAATATTTATATTGGGAAAGTTATTGTTAGTAAATAACGTTTGGTAACAAAGTATAAAAATAATAGCCGAAATAGTAGTGAATATAAAATATAACCTCGATAACTAACTTTATGGATTTACAAACTTGGACATGGGTGCTTGTCGGCATCACATTCACACTTTATATAGGAATTGCAATTTGGTCTAGAGCAGGCTCAACTAAAGAATTTTATATTGCTGGTGGTGGTGTTTCTCCGTTAGCTAACGGATTGGCAACAGCAGCCGATTGGATGTCAGCAGCTTCTTTTATCTCCATGGCTGGCCTTATCTCATTTAGCGGTTATGATGGTTCTGTTTACTTGATGGGTTAGACTGGCGGTTATGTATTATTAGCATTATTATTAGCGCCCTATTTACGGAAATTCGGAAAATTTACCGTGCCAGATTTTATTGGTGACCGGTATTATTCTAACGTAGCAAGAACTGTTGCAGTTTTTTGTGCATTATTGGTGTCGTTTACATATGTTGCAGGACAGATGCGTGGCGTAGGTTTAGTGTTCTCTCGGTTTTTAGAAGTTGATATCATACTGGTGTAATTATCGGAATGGTTATCGTCTTATTTTATGCTGTTATTGGAGGTATGAAAGGAATAACCTATACGCAAGTTGCACAATATTGTGTATTGATTTTTGCCTTTATGGTACCTGCATTTTTATTTCTATTCAAATGACAGGAAATATTATTCCGCAAATAGGATTTGGTGGAACAGGTTCAGATGGAATTTATTTATTAGACAAATTAGATGGGTTGCATCGTGATTTAGGTTTTGCTGAATATACTTCTGGAAGCAAATAAAAATTAGATATCTTTTTTATTACTGCAGCTTTAATGGCTGGTACCGCAGGATTACCTCATGTTATTGTACGGTTTTTTACAGTTAAAAAAGTTTCTGATGCTCGTAAATCTGCAGGTTGGGCGTTGTTGTTTATCATGATTTTATATACAACCGCGCCAGCAATTGCAGTTTTTGCAAGAACAAATATGATTGAAGCAGTGAGTAATCAAGAATATGAAAACCTTCCAGAATGATTTACTACTTGGGAAGAAACAGGATTACTTATTTTTGATGATAAAGATGGTGATGGTTTCTTAGGATTTGTACATCAAGCAGTTATTGATGAATATCTATCGAAACATGAAGCTCCTGAAGACCTAGAACTTTATTTCTGTGGACCGCCAATGATGAATAATGCCGTTCAAAAAATGGGCGAAGATTTTGGTATGGCCGACGAAAATATTAGATTTGATGATTTTGGAGGATAATTAATATTGCAATAACACTAACAAAAAACAGCACTTTGGTGCTGTTTTTTGTTTAGATTTAATATTAACATTATAAGATTTATACGTATTTTTATAAAAAGAATCAAAAATGCCTATTTGGTCTATTATATTAATAGTAATAGTAATTATTTTTGCTACTATTAGTACTGCTATGTACATTATACAAGATACAATGATTTTTCATGCTGAAAAATTACCTGCCAATTATCAATTTTCATTTAACAATAATTTTGAAGAGTTTAATTTAAAAACTGAAGATGGTGAAGTTTTAAACGGTTTGCTCTTTAAAGTAGAATCGGCAAAAGGTGTTGTAATTTTTTACCATAACCATTCAGGTAATATAGAATATTGGAGTAGGTCGGCAAAAATATTTTTGAACTTAAATTATGATGTGTTGTTGAATGATTATAGAGGTTTTGGTAAAAGTACTGGAAAGTTTAATGAAAGGTTAATGCTAAAAGACTCTTTATTATGGTACAATTTAATGATTAAATATTATAGAAAAGAAACAATTGTTATTTACGGTAGAGGTATAGGAGCAACCTTTGCAACTTACGTTGCTTCTAGGAATAAAGCGAAACAATTGATATTAGAATCTCCAGTTTATAGCTTATATCAAACAGCTAAATCACATTATCCTTATTTACCAATCAAATTGATCTCAAAGTATAAATTTGAAACTAATAAATATATCAATAAAGTTTCTTGTAAAATATATATTTTTCATGGCAAAAAGAATGATTTAGTACCTTATTACAACAGCGAAAAATTACATGATTTAGTAGCAGATAAAAGTACCTTGTATTTAATTGATGATGGTAATCATTATAATTTGGTAAATAATGAAACCTATATCAACAAAATTGGTAAGATGCTAAAATGACACTATTTATTTCTATGAAGAATTGTGTCTTCGTGTAATTTTGAATTAAAAATTTTGAATGTCAACGAGTTACCGTATTTAAACATTGTTGTGTTACTAGCTACAGATCAATTGCATACAAATTATAATAGACTATTGTGGGTAAATAAAACTACTATAAAAATCATAAAAAAAGATCGTTTAAACTATCGTTTAAACGATCTTTTTGTTAGATCTATTCCATTGAACTTTGATTATTCTGGTTTTTGCTCCAAAATATCAAAAAACTGATCTAATTTTGGTAAGATAACAATTCTTGTTCTTCTGTTGGTTGATCA
>CAYPHN010000001.1:31059-34289 GCA_964410265.1 uncultured Flavobacteriaceae bacterium
ACCAGCTGCAGTATCATTGGTTGCTAATGGCACGTATTCACTTCTGCCGGCAGCAATCAATCTTCCTGGATTAACCGCATAATCATTTTGTAATACTCTAACCACAGCAGTTGCTCTTGCAACACTTAAATCCCAATTGTCTTTTAAGCAGTTTGTATTGATAGAAACATTATCAGTATAACCTTCTACTTGAACTTCCATATCTGGTTTGCTATTAATTACAGTCGCAACTTTTCCAAGAACTTCTTTCGCTCTGTCAGAAACTGTAGCGCTTCCACTTTTAAATAACATTTTGTCAGCTATTGAAATATAAACAACTGTTTTTTCAATTTCAATTTGAATATCTTCATCCTGAATTCCAGCTGCTAGGTCTTTTTTCAATTGAAAAGCTAAAGCCAAGTTGATAGAATCTTTTTGAGTCATTGCTGCACGAATACCATTGATGTATTTGTCTTTTTCACTCAATTGAGAAATAACTTCTTTGATGTTATCTGAAGAAGATTGCGTTAAAATAGTTAAATTTTCTACTTGTTTTAATGATCTTGACTTATCTTCTTTAAGAGAAGAATTTAATTCGGATAAATAGTCTTTTTCGATCAAACAAGATTGTAATTCTGCTTTCGCATCAACTAATTCTTGTTTGTTTTTTCCGTTTTGCGCCTCTAAATCAGCATATTTTTTTGATGAAACACATGAACTAAATAGAAGAGATAAAACAATGGATGCAAAAAGTAATTTTTTCATAATTTTATTGTTGTTTAATTTTGTAGCGAAATTATTAAAAATTTCGCATAACTTACCATATTATACTTAAAATATTATTACAAATCTAAGATAAAACTTATCTTTGAGTGTTAAATTATTGATAATTTTTATTATGAAAAAAATCATAGTATTTTTTGCGTTTTTCATTTTTTTAGCATGTGATAATAAGGATAATACAAAATATTTTAAGCTAGAAGGTCAAGCGCTTGGTACAACTTACCATATAACTTATAAACAAGCGAATAAAATTGGAATAAAGAAAATAGATAGTTTAATTTTTTTGGTGAACAAATCCTTATCTACTTATATACCAAATTCTGATATATCTAAAATAAACAAGGGAGATACTACTGTTGTTATAGACGCAATGTTTCAAGAAGTATTTAACAAATCAGAAAAAATTCACAAAGAAACAAATGGTGCTTTTGACCCAACCATTGGAGTATTGGTAAATGCATGGGGATTTGGGCCAGGTAAAGAATTGAATAATTTAACAAAAAGGCAAATTGATAGTTTGTTATTATTTGTTGGCTTTAATAAGCTTAGGGTTAAAAATAGTAAGGTTTATAAAAAATACCCGCAAACCTATTTAGATTTCAATGCTATTGCAAAAGGATATGCAGTTGATATTATTGGTAGATTTTTAGAATTAAATAACAGCAATGATTATTTGGTTGAAATTGGAGGTGAAATTAGAGCAAGAGGAGAAAACGATAAGGATAAACCATGGAAAATAGCGATCGAAAAGCCTAATTTTGATGGATCAAGATCTTTTCAAACTGCATTAGAGATTGATAATGAATCTATTGCAACATCTGGTAATTATCGTAAATTTAAAATTGATAAAAAAACAGGTGAGAAATATGCACATACAATAGATACCAAAACTGGATATCCAAGTAAAAGTAATTTATTAAGTGCTTCAGTTATTGCCAAATTAGATTGTGCTAATGTGGATGCTTATGCCACGGCTTTCATGGCCATGGGTTTTAAAAAAAGCGTGATCTTTTTAGAAAATCATACCAATTTAAAAGCTTTATTAATTTATAGTGATAAAAATGGGATAATAAAGACCTATACAACCAAAAACTTAATCACTGTTAATTAAAGAGGGTTTGTATTTTAGCTAAAAGATTGACATAAATTACTTTAACCAATTAAAATGTGTGAGATTTATAATAATAAGAATAAAGCTCACACAGGAGTATATACTCAAATTAGAATTCAGCAACAACGCTAATTTCAATTGTTTTAGCAATATTAGTTGAAGGTTTTCCATCCTTAAACGCAATGCCATAGTCTGCCAGTCAAATTGAATTTGGAATTCAAAACAATGCTTGCTCCTTTTACAGTAATCGTTGCTTTTTCATTGATATTTTTAGTTTCGCCATGAATCGTCATAGTGCCTTCTACTTGTATGTTATAAGTACCGTCACTTTTAAAATCAACATCTGACAGATTGGTTATTTTTCCTTTTAACTTTGATTTTGGAAATTTTTTAGTGTCTAAAAACTTTTTACTATTGTAATGTTGTTGCATTTTGGCTTTCTCAAATTCATAACTCTGCATAGGAACCGAGAAAACTATTTCGCCTGTAGCTGTGTTAATCGTTCCAACCGATTTATAATTGTTTGCTTCAATATCCTCAATAGCAGTGTGAGAATAAAATTTGAAATGTGTTTTTTTACTAACAAGTTTACTTTCTGATTGTGCTATTGTCGAAAAAGAAAAAGTGATTATAATTAGCAAGGATAAAATTGAATTTTTCATTTTTGTTTAGAATTTAATTATTATTTATTGTTTTATTAAACTGCATTTTTCAAGTATTACATTTTCGTACATCTCTAAATCTTCATCAAAATTTGCGCCTGATCGAATAACGCCTTTTACAGTAACACGCTGACCTTTTTTAAGGCTTGAAACAGATTCGTTGGTTTTTTGAGTAAAAGTACAGGTTACACCCGCTTTGGCATTTTTACCTTTTAATAGTATAACTTTTTGGTCGTTAAAATCTGTTGAAATATTAGCAATTTCACCCGTAATCTCAATAATTTTTGATTCACCTTTATCATCCAAATATTTGTCATTTGCAAGATTATGATCTTTTAAGTATTCATCAACAATACTTGTAGCTGTCAACTGATAATCCGTAGAAGTGCTTTGTACATTACGATGTGACATATTAAACATATAGTAAGCTATTCCACCTACAATCAATACCCCAACAACTAGAATAATTAGAGTGCTTTTTATGATTTTATTTTTTATCAAAATAATTTGTTTGAATCAATAGACATTAAAATTGTTTATTCATTACAAATATATTTTAAAAAAATACTAATAAATAGATATTTAGAAGTTTATATATTTCAATTGATGCGGGTAGTCGTTTTTAAATCGAGTAAAATGATAGTCTTTTATGTGCTTTATCAAAATAAGACCGTTGCAAAACTGTTTTTTTACTT
>CAYPHN010000002.1:0-30460 GCA_964410265.1 uncultured Flavobacteriaceae bacterium
AGGAGAAACAACTCCAGAACCAGTAGGTCAACTAAATGGTGCTCCTGTTTTAGGTTATGTTTTTCCAACATCATTAAAACCAACTGATGTTGGTTTTAATCAAACTGACGGAATTGTTGCATTGGCTTTAACTTCACATCCAGATTTTGACGATACACCACTTTGGGATGAAAACAATGATAAGAATTATGCTAATGATGGAATTGTTTGGCATCCACATTGGGTAATTCTTATAGAAGACAAAAGCGTTGATGGAGGGTTATCCGTTAAGCAATTCGATAAAAATGACACAACGGTTGTATTGCCACCAACAAACCCTGGAATGCCAATGTATATGGATTCTCCAGGATTCCAAGTCACTACAAAAGGTAATACTATTAAAGTTGTTGTTCCCGATTATCGAATGAATAATCAAATTGATTTTAAATACGATGGTGTCGCATGTTTTATGCAAGTAAATACTGAAATGAAAGACAAACCAATGTTAGGAGTCTATAAAGTTTATAGTGTTGCAAGTGGTGACCTTTCTCTTCCATATGTTGTAAAAAAGTAAATTATGAAGGTATCTATTTGGGACACTTATGTAAAAGACAAGATGGATTAATAATGCATTTTGATATTGTTGTTGACAGTAAATTGACTGATAAAACCAAGGTTTTTGATTTTGGCAGAGATTATTTGAAAAGCAAATCATTCAAAAGTAAAGAATTAACATCGAAGGAATGTGTGTTCTGTCATATTGAAGAAGCAATAGAATTAATGGAAAACGAAATTATAAGCAAAGGATATTATATAATTGAAATGGAAAATTGTAATTAATTATTTGAATAGATTAATTAGGATTACTAACTTTACCTGCTAAAGTAAACTTTTAGCAGGTGTTTTTATAAATGGACAATAGTATTTTCAACATAGAATTTCAACAAAAAAGTATCACAAGTAAAATTGTTGTTGGCTTAGAGCGTATATCAGAAGTTTTTAAAGTTTTACTTTGGGAACACGCAAAAGTTATTGGTTTGAGCCCTATTCAAATTCAAATTTTAATTTTTATTGCATATCACAAACAGGAGCTCTGTAATGTTAGCCATTTGGCGAAGGAATTTAATGTTACAAAACCAACGATAAGTGACGCTATTCGCGTGTTGGATATAAAGAAATACATAATTAAAGATTTTTCTTTATCAGATAGTCGCAGGTATTCTATTTTATTATCTAATCTAGGTAAAATCACAGTTTCTGAAACTGAAAATTTTGCAAACCCAATAGAAATGCAACTTAAAAATATTGAAAAGGTAGATTTAGAAAATGTATTTGAAACATTGAGCAAGTTAATTTATCAATTAAATAACAACGGAATCTTAACGGTTCAACGAACCTGTTTTGGTTGTAAATTTTATGATAATTCTAAAAATGAAGATTATTGTAATTTTATGAAAAAAAAGTTATTAACTACTGATATTCGATTGGATTGCTCTGAATTTGAAACAATGCCTACAGGTATCGAAGTATAAAAAATAATTTAGTGATAAATGAGGTTATTAGATCGAAATCAACTTAGATGCTTTTACCAACCATTTTTGGCACCATTACCTGAATTCTTAAAAAATCATTTTTAGGTAATTTTGCTTTAATACTTGTAATGGTTTCTCTTGTAATTATTATTCTAACATGGATGCAAAAAGATTAAGGGTTTAAAATCCAATTCTGTTATTCTAGATATTCATTTCTTTTTAGAAATGAATATCTTTGCAAAAAACAATTTGAATAGAAAAATAAAATTAATCTGGGATTTTCGCGGTCCGGAAGCATTAGAAATTGCCAAACATCATTGTGTCCATTTAGAAGAATTTGCTGTTAAAGAAAACCTTTATTTTTACGAAGTTGCAACTGATGAAATTTCAGAAATGTATTGCTTAGCTTTTATAACTGTAAATGAAAAAGACATGATTACCTTTAGAGATGCATTAAAACCTCATAGAGGTGAAGTTGCATCATGATATTGTTTTTCTTTAGGAATAGTTATTTTTATATTAATGTCTGGTAATAAGATATAAGACCGCTTCACTTTAAGAACAAAGAATAAAACTTGGATATAGCTATCAATCAAACAGAGATTTTAAAGATTATTGTAAATTATAATCGGACAATAGGATTACTTTTTTAAAATAAAAATCAATGAAAGCCAACCTTCAAATTGAATCTATGTTATCAAGCCATTGGCCAGAAGTATCAAAAATATATAAGGAAGGAATGGAAACTGGTTTTGCCACTTTTGAAACGGAGTTACCTTCTTGGGATAAATGGAACGAAAATCATATAAAATCATG
Source organism: uncultured Flavobacteriaceae bacterium (assembly GCA_964410265.1). GTDB lineage: Bacteria > Bacteroidota > Bacteroidia > Flavobacteriales > Flavobacteriaceae > Lutimonas. Next base: position 2,328 of record CAYPHN010000002.1, read on the forward strand.
TAGGTTGGTTGCTAAGTTGGATAACGAAATTATTGGATGGGCGGCTCTATCACCCGTTTCGTCAAGATATGTTTATAGAGGAGTTGCAGAAGTAACCATCTATGTAGCAAAAAAATTCTGGGGAATTAAAGTTGGAAAAAAGCTGTTGCTTAAGTTAATAAGTGAAAGTGAAAAACATGGTTTTTGGACTTTGCAATCTACTATCTTTTCAAAAAATAAGTCAAGTATTATTTTGCATAATGGTGTCGGTTTTAGAAGAGTTGGCTTTCGAGAAAAAATAGGTATTTCAAACAATCAATGGGAAAATAATGTTTTGATGGAAAGAAGAAGTAAAGTTGTTGGAGTTTAAAACATGGATGCGTTTAATTTTGTTAAATTTATGTTATTTAACATGTTATTGGGTTTTTGTAAGAGAATAATTTAATTCTTTTGATAGGCAACTTAAAAACCTTTTAATGGAAACACTATTACAATTTTTTACCATTTCGAAAAAGCACAACGCCTTGTTTTTTTGTAGATATCAAAATAAATGGAATAAAACAGGGCTTTTTATTTTAGCCATCTTTCTTTATAATACTTCCATTTCGCAAACTATATTAGATGCTACAAATGTTAAAATTGACAAAGAAGTAAAAGGGGTTTTGCTTGATTTTGACAGCAATACGCCTTTGTCCTATGCAAACATAGTTCTCTTGCATAAAAATACGGGAACAATAACCAATGAAAAAGGGGAGTTTAAATTCAATATTACTGATCTGCATAAAAATGATACTTTGAGTTTTCAATATATTGGATACGACTCGAAAAACATACCTATCACACAACTAGATACCGTGTCTACTATTTATTTAAAAGAAAACACATATAATTTAAATGAAATTTTTGTTTTTACCAATGATTTAAATGCAGAATCAATTGTAAGAAAAGTACTAGAAAAAAAGGAATCAAACTATAAAAGAAACTTTAATAAAAGTCAAACATTTATTCGTAAACGGTTTATATCTGATATTAATAATATCCATTTTGATTATAAGAAAAGCTCGTTTCCTGAATTGAATGAAGAAATGATTAAAAAAATTGAAAGAAAAATCCCAAAACATTCGGTTTCCTTTACAGATTTTTTGGGAGATCTGTATTTTTCAAATAGTAATATTGATTCACTTCATCTCAAAGTCGACCCTATAAAAATGGTGAGCCTTAAAGATAAGAATCTTGCAGATGTGGAGCAATTAGAATCACTTTTTGAAAATCTTTTAAAAAACACGGAAGAAAAAGAATACTGGAAAATAAAAAGCGGAATTCTTGGCGGTAAAATTGATTATAGCGAAGATACCAATAAAGCAAAAAACGATTCTTTAAAGTTATTAAATGAGAGAGAATTTAAAACTAAATATTATAGAAACTCAATTAATTACTCCTTGAAATATAGTTCTTTTAACAATAAGAAAGATTGGGATTTTTTATACCACACCGGTAAATATGAATATACTCTTGTTGGCGGAACAGTTATAAATGGAGAAGACGTTTACGTAATTGATTTTACTCCAAAAAGGGGAGGCAAATTTGAAGGTAGAGTACATATTGCCATAAAATCATTTGCCTTGATCAGAGCTGATTATGAGTACGGACAAGGGAAAACAGGTACAAATATTAATCTATTCGGAATAGGATATACAAAGAACGTTTTTAGTGGATCTATTTCATTTGAGAAGAACAACAATTTATATCAATTAAAATATTGTTCAAAAAAAGTAGGAACAAGAATGAAAGTTGATAGAAACATATCACTAATAAAGAAAAGGAAAAGATTTTTATTGGATAAAAAACTCGATGAAGTAAAAGTTAGATTAAATCTTTCCTCTTCTGAAGAATACTCTTTTGAAATATTGGTATTAGATCAGAAAGAAATTTCGAATAAACAATTTAAAGATTTTAAGCAGAAGGAATTTGTAAAACTTATTTATGTAGATCAATTTGATGACCAATTATGGAATGGCTATTCAATAATTGAACCTACCAAACAAATGAGAGAATATAAAAAACAGGAATCCAATTGAATTTATAAACAGCTAAGGAAGAGTTTCTTGAAAAAGCAATTACATTAATAAATGAGTAGAATTTAGTTTATTTCGGCAATTGAATTTCCAGCAATAAAACCACCAGTCCATGCATTTTGAAAATTAAAACCACCGGTTACTGCATCGATATTTAAAATTTCTCCGGCGAAAAATAAGTTTTTATGAATTTTACTTTCAAATCTTTTAAAGTTGATTTCTTTTAGATCTATACCTCCTGCAGTTACAAATTCTTCTTTAAACGTAGTTTTTCCGTAGGCTTCAAAAGTGGAATTGGTTAATTGGTTTGCTAAACTGTTAAGTTGTATGTTAGAAATATCTGCCCATCGTTGATCTTGTCTTATTTGCGATGCCAACACCAATTTTTCCCACAATCGTTTAGGAATGTCTTTATATACAGATTTTACAATGATCTGTTTTTTAGGATTTTGTTTTTTTAGGATTTTTAATTTATTTAAAACTGTTTCTGTAGATTTTGATAACCAATTCACTTTTACCTTATATTGATAGTTTTTATCTGCTAAAAAGATTGCGGCAAAAGCAGATAATTTTAAAATAGCAGGTCCGCTAAGCCCCCAATGTGTTACTAAAAGCGGCCCGTTTGACTCATATTTTGAATCACATAAAGAAACGGTTGCATTTGGTACTGATATACCCGGAATTTCTTTTAGTCGATCGTCACTAATATTAAAAGTAAACAAAGATGGTACTGGTGCAATTATTTTATGACCAAGTTTTGAGATTAGATGCCATATTTTAGAATTACTTCCACTAGCAATTAATAATTTATCTGCAATAAACATTTGTTTAGATGTTTCAATTTCAAATTGAGAATCTATTTTCTCAATTCGGGTTATGTTTTGATTTAATTCCAATTTCACACCTACCTTTTTGGCGCTTTCGGTTAGGCAATCTACAATGGTTTGTGAATTATTTGATTCCGGAAAAATTCGATTATCTTCTTCTATTTTTAAGGGTACACCACGGTTTTCGAACCACTCCATGGTGTCGCCAGTCATAAATTGATGAAAGGGGCCTAGTAATTCTTTATTACCTCTTGGGTAATATGTTATCAATTCTTTTGGTGTAAAACAGGCATGCGTAACATTACATCTACCTCCACCAGAAACTTTTACTTTTTGTAAAACTTTACTGGCTTTTTCAAGGATTGTCACTTCAAGATTTGGATTCGCCTCTGCCATAGTAATCGCTGCAAAAAAACCTGCTGCTCCACCTCCTATGATTATTGCTTTCTGTTTCATGGTCTTTTTTATTGATTTTTTGTATTTTTTTGAACCTCTTGTAAGATCATTTCTTGAAAGGAGATTACCGTAGTAAATCCTTTTTTGCTAAAATAGGTAGGCGTTTCTTTATTACCGGTTGCGAGAATAAAATCTCCTCCCCAGGCACCTAAGCTTTTTGTTTGCCCAAAATAATCATTAAATAGCTCTTTTTGAATTGGATTTTGTTGTATTACAGAAGCAATTATATTTTCGTGTTCTTTTAAAATATTCTCAAAATCTGTTAAGAAAGAACTTTTTAAAAGTTGTTTTGTTAAGTTGGAAATTTCAAGGACTATAGCTTGCTTATCTTGTTTGTTTTCTCGATATTTTCTAATCGCATTTTTACTATTTTGTTTTTTATTTAGATGTACAAAATAAAGTTGGTCTTTAAATACAGGGTCAAAATTCACAGTTTTAATTTTAGGTTTGTTTTCTAGTAATTGATACATGATAGGCGAATTATATTCCGCGCAAGCGATATCATAACCGCTACCACCAAAGCTATTAAAGAGTAATTCATAGGCATCTACCTTTGCCCATTTGGCAATATTATTGATTAGGGTAGATGAGCTGCCTAAACCCCAATTATTAGGAAAAGTAAGGTTGGTTTTTACATTAAAACCCTGATTGTCTAGTAAAAAAATAGGATTTAATTTTTGTGCTTCAACAAAAATATTTTGGAGAGTTTTAGCGATTTTTAAATTAGAATTACTTGATTTTATTTCAAAATTTGGCAGTTTGAATTGGCATGTAAACCAAAGATTTTTTTGATGGTCGATACTATTCCAAATTATCTCGGAGTTAGTATTTTTTTCAAGGAGTAGATCTTGACCAAATTTAGTTGGCAAAGCCAAAGATTCAGCTCCATCAAGCACAACATATTCACCTGTAATTAAAAGTTTACCGTTACTGTTAAATCGCTGCATAAATCCAAAATTATATATTTTTTGCAATAATGATCAAATCCGATTTGTATTTATTTTTCTGTTCTGGATATTGAATTCGAATTATATCACATATTTTAAAATCATTTTTTTTGAGTGTATCTACAATAAAATCTTCGTTGTAATAATAGATAAAAATCATGTTATTAGAATCAGAATCAGATCCTTTGTACCCTGAATTATCATAATCACCTTCCATAACACTTAAATATAACACGCCATTTGGTCTTAACATTTTAGATACATTGTGAATGAAATTAACCACTTCCTCTTTAGAAATATAAGGTAATCCAAAACCATTGATTATACCATCGTATTTTTTATTGTTCTTGTCAAAATCTCGAAAATCCTTAACTTGAAAATCCGCTTTCGGGTTATTTATTTTAGCAAGCTCTATCATTTTAACAGATAGGTCAAGAGCCAATATTTTATAATTAGGCTGATGTTTTAATAAATATTTAGTGATATTGCTCGGTCCGCAAGCAATGTCTAAAACTTTGGCTTGTACGTTATTGATAAGTTTACAAAAGGTATCATAAGTGTTGTTATACAATGTAAGATCCATAAATTTATCATGATATTGCTGTGCACATTTATTATAAGTTTCGATTGTAGTTTGATACTTATCCATTTCAAATCAAATTTATACGAAATTAGATATTAAATACGGTTCTTGTTATAGATTGGTAATAATATAAATGATAATCCGCCAAAAATTAAGACCATTAAAGTCTGTGAGGTCCACATAATCCATCCAAATGCTAAAGCGGGGTTTTGACCAACACCATATAGTGTTATTGCACTGGCTACAAATACAGGATAAGTACCTAATCCTCCATTGGTTAGAGCCATACTTAAGCCACCAACTACAAATCCAACAATGATAGCACTAAAGGGTAAATTTGAAGTTTCGGGTAAAGCAAAAGTTACTACATAAAACATCAACAGGTACATCAACCAAATAAATAAGGTATGAAAAATAAAAGCCCATTTTTTTTTCATTTTAAAAATACTAATTACACCTTGAATTAATCCGTAAATAAACTTTTGAACTTTTTGAACAAATTTATTTTCAGACTTTTTAATAAAACGATAGAAAATAAATGTAAAAATTAATCCTAAAATAATAATATAATAAAGTGCATTTGAATTTGAAGATTCTTCTTTAAAAAGATAAGCATTTAAAAGTTTTGTTTGTAAGAAAAAGGCCGTTGACATAATACTTAAAAGCATAATCACATCGGCAATACGTTCAGAAACAATGGTTCCAAAGGCTTTTTCAAAGGGTATTTTTTCATATTTAGAAATTGCTGTGGCACGTGCAAATTCTCCGGCTCGGGGTACGATTAAATTAACCAAATAAGCTATTAAAACCGTCATTATATTATTGGCCAATTTAGGTTTGAACCCTAATGGTTCTAGCATAAACTGCCAGCGATAGGCTCTTGATAAATGACTTAAAACTCCAAAAAATAAAGAGAGAGCGACCCACCAATAATTTGCTGTTTTAAAAGAAATCTTAATTGCCGAAATGTCTTTGGTAGTTAATTTTGATAGTGAATACCATATCAAAAAAGCTCCCAGAGCAATTGGAAGTAAAGTAAAAATTATTTTTTTATATTTTTTTTTCAAAAAATTATGTCAAAGAATTATTAAGTTCATCCGGAAAAATAATTGAAGGTTTAAATTTTTTGGCCGCTTCAAATTCCAGCATGGCATAAGATATGATAATAATAATATCTCCTTTTGCAACTTTTCTAGCTGCAGGTCCATTTAATACGATATCACCACTTTTTCTTCCTCCTTTAATCGCATAAGTAACAAAACGTTCGCCGTTGTTGATGTTTACAATATGAACTTTTTCTCCTTCAATAATATTTGAGGCATCCATTAGATCTTCATCAATCGTAATGCTACCAATATAATTTAAATCTGAACCAGTAATTTTTACTCGATGAATTTTTGATTTTACAACTTCAATATACATATTATAGCTTGAAAATTTTGGCAAAGTTACTTAATTTAAAGCTATATTATCTATTAATCGAACTTCACCAGCAAAGGCAGCAATAAAAGCTCTGTATTTTTTTTTGTTCATTTTTTTAGTAATCGGCATTAGCGTATTAATTTCAACCATCTCAAAGTATTCAAGAGCCAAAAAAGGATTCCTTTCAAATTCTTTTTCAACAAAATATTTAATAGTTTCAACACCTTTATTGGCGAATAATTCTTTGCTTTTTATCAAGATTTTATGAATTATTGGAGCGGCATTTCTTTGTTGAATATTCAATCGAACATTTCTGGAACTCATAGCCAAACCATCTGCTTCTCTAAAGATTGGACATGGAATAATTTGAATTGGAAAACGATTAATGGCAACCATTTTTTTTATGATTTGTAATTGCTGGAAATCTTTTTCTCCAAAGTAGGCTTTATCTGGATTTATAATTTCAAAAAATTTTTCAACAACAGTTGCTACACCATCAAAATGACCTTTTCTAAAAGCACCTTCCATAACTTGGTCTAATCCGCTAAAGTCAAAAGATTCCGATTTTATTTTTGAATCATAGATTTCATTCGCTGTTGGACAAAAAACAAAGTCACAAGATACAGTTTTTAATAATTTTAAATCTTTTTCTAAAGTGCTTGGGTATTTGATTAAGTCCTCCTTATTGTCAAACTGTGTTGGGTTTACAAAAATGCTAACCACTACATGGTCATTATCTTTTTTTGCCTTTTTAATAATGGATAAATGACCCGCATGCAGGGCTCCCATAGTGGGCACAAAACCCAATGATTTTGATTTGTCAATAACCGATAAATTACTATGTATAGATTTTATAGTTTTAAAAATTTTCATTTGGTGTTAATAATTGTTAATTAAAGGGGTAAACTTATAAAATACATCTTAAAATTACATATATTTTCGTAATTTTGCACGAATCCAAAATAGATTGATAAATGAAAGACAAGAGAATACTTTTTATATCATCAGAATTAACACCATACCTACCTGAGACTGAAGTATCTAAAATGGCATTTGAGGTACCAAAAGAAATGCATCATCTAGGAGTTCAAATAAGAATGTTTATGCCGAGGTTTGGCGTGATAAATGAGCGTAGGCACCAATTGCATGAGGTAATTCGTTTGTCGGGTATGAATTTGATTATCAATGATATGGATATGCCTTTGATTATCAAGGTAGCTTCTGTTCCGAAAGAGAGAATGCAGGTATATTTTATTGATAATGAAGAGTACTTTAAAAGAAAAGCAGTATTTACTGATGAGGATGGCAAATTGTTTGCAGATAATGATGAACGGGCTATTTTCTTTGCAAAAGGAGTGGTAGAAACTGTAAAAAAATTAAAATGGGCACCAGATGTAATACATATTCATGGCTGGATGGCTTCTTTATTGCCTTTATATTTGAAGGAATATTATAAAAATGATCCATTATTCGCCGAAAGTAAAATAGTTGTCTCTGCATTTAATTACAACACAAATGGTGTATTAAGTAATGAAAGTTTGGTAAATAAAATTAAATTTGATCAAATTCCAGAAGATAAATTACATTCTCTACAAAAGAAAAGTAACAATAGTTTTATGAAAGTTGCCATAGAAAATGCAGATGCTGTAATTAAAGGAACAGAAAACTTAAATGATGAATTATCTGCTTATATTGATGGCCTTAGTATACCTGTTTTAGAATTCCATCCTTTAGAAAGTTTTACTGAAGCTTATTCAAACTTCTACTTAAACGAAGTACTATAATTTATATCTAAAAAAAATTGTTTATGTCAAATAGAATAATGACCAATATTAAAAGTATTGGTTTGATATTAATGTTGCTAATTGGAATAGTATCTTGTGAAAAAGACTTTGAAGATATTGGGATTGATTTAGTAGATAATAATAAGTTTTCTGTGGGAGATTCTATTTTAGAGATCATTGCCTACAATATAAATATTGAAAAATCTAGAGTAGATAATAATGATTTTACCAGACAACCTTTGTCCTTATTAGGAGTTAGTAATGATAATAATTTTGGTCATTTAAAAGCAACTTTAATTTCTCAATTAAGTTTACCTGTATTGGGTGTGAATTTTGGTCAAAACCCTTTGATAGATAAAGTTGTTTTAGACATACCATATATGGTAAAAGACACCATTGTTATTAAAGAAATCACCGATAATAATGATACGATTTATGAATCTGTCAAAACCATAGATTCTATTTACGGAAATAAAAGTATTGCTTATAGTATGACCGTACATGAATTGGGTACCTTTTTAAACGTATTAGACCCTTTAGACCCTACTAAGGGGCAAGCGTATTATTCAGATAAAATATATCAATTAAAAGATCAAATTTACTCAGATAGTTTTATACCCAATGTAAATGACACCGTTTTATATGTTGATAGAGAGTTGGTTATAATTGGCGAAGATGGAAACGGTAATCCAATACATGATGTAGATACAATTAAGAAAGAGAATTTAATACCTTCTATAAAATTAGAGTTAGATAATGTTTTTTTTCAAAATAGATTTTTAAATAATGATGGTTCTAGTGATTTTGATAATAATGATAGTTTTAGAAAATATTTTAGAGGCGTTTATGTTGATGCCAATGGTATGGATGGTTCATTAATGAATTTAAATACTAGAGGCGCAAGTGTCAATATTTACTATACCAATGAGGTAATACGAGATGAAGCTGCCGATGAAGATTTAAATGGTAATGGCATATTTGGCGAAGATAATGTTGTGGTAAAAACAAAACAAAGTGCAATTTTTGCTTTGTCGGGTGTATTTTCTAATAATTATATACATGATTATACCACAGGAGCAATCGGCAATGTGATCGTAAATCCTGATAAAATTAATGGGGAGGAAAAGTTGTATATACAGGGTGCCGCAGGATCTGAAGCTATATTAGATTTAATTTCTGACGAGGCATTAGATGAAATAAGAAGTAAGAACTGGTTGATTAATGATGCTATTCTAACTTTTTATGTAGATGGAATTCAGGAAGAAGTTCCACAACAGTTGTTTTTATATAATTATGATTATAATTCGAATATTACCGATTTAACCAGCCCTTTATTTGGTCCAGATGTTTTTGGAGGTAAATTAGAATATAAAAGAGAATTGATTCCTGGTAGTATACCACCTAGATATGAGAATGTACCAGAAAAATATGTTTTTAGAATAACTAAATATTTTTCACAGTTGGTAGATCAAACAAATCCTAAACCTATTACAAAACTGGCAATTAAAAATTTTGTTCGTACAGATATACCAAATTTCGCTTTTTTAGATACACTTGTAAAACCATATAACTGGATACCAAAAGGAGTTGTTTTAAAAGGTAATTTACCGTTAGCAAATAATGACAAACGCATCAAGTTAGAGATATTTTATTCAAAAATAAATTGATAACTTACGCAATAATAAAACACTAATAATTAATAGGAATACGAAACCTATACAACATATTGTCAGGTTTTTAAGTTTAATAAACTCAAAACTCAAATAAAAATGTGCGGAATAACTGGGTATATTGGTTATCGTGATGCTTATCCGATAATCATAAATGGATTAAAAAGATTAGAATACCGTGGGTACGATAGTGCTGGTGTAATGCTTTTTGATGGAACCAAAATTAACCTTTCAAAAACGAAAGGTAAAGTATCTGTTTTAGAAGAAAAAGTAAACAACGAAATTTCAAAAAAAGGTGTTATTGGAATTGGTCATACAAGATGGGCAACCCATGGAGTACCTAATGATGTTAATTCACATCCTCATATATCACAGTCAGGTAATTTAGTAATAGTGCATAATGGTATTATTGAAAATTACAATACTTTAAAACAAGAACTAAAAACGAGAGGATATACTTTTAAAAGTGATACCGATACCGAAGTGTTGATCAATTTAATTGAAGAAATTAAAACTGAACACAATGTAAAATTGGGTAAAGCAGTGCAAATTGCTTTGAATCAGGTGGTAGGAGCATATGCAATTGCGGTTTTTGATAAAACCAATCCAGATGAAATTGTTGTAGCCCGTCTAGGTAGTCCAATTGCCATTGGAGTTGGTAAAGATTTTAAAGAATTTTTTATTGCTTCAGATGCCTCACCATTTATTGAATATACCAAAGATGCTATTTATTTAGAAGATGAAGAAATGGCAATAATTTGTCAGGGTAAAGAGGTAAAAGTACGTAAAATAATAGATGATACCTTGGTTGATACTGATGTTCAAGAGTTGCAAATGAACTTAGAACAAATTGAAAAAGGTGGTTATGAACATTTTATGTTAAAGGAGATTTACGAACAACCAAGAGCCATTACAGATACTTATCGTGGAAGACTTTTAAGAGAAAAGGGCATTATAAAAATGTCGGGGGTTGAAGATAATATGGGTAAATTTGTTAATGCTGATCGTATCGTTATAGTGGCTTGCGGTACTTCATGGCATGCTGCTTTAGTGGCTGAATATTTGTTTGAAGATTTTGCCAGAATCCCGGTAGAAGTAGAGTACGCTTCCGAATTTAGATATAGAAATCCGATATTAACCGAAAAAGATATAGTTATTGCCATTTCTCAGTCTGGAGAGACTGCCGATACCTTAGCGGCTATAAAGTTAGCAAAAGAAAGAGGTGCATTTGTTTTTGGAGTATGTAATGTTGTAGGTTCCTCTATCGCTCGTGAAACTAACGCAGGTGCTTATACGCATGCAGGGCCGGAGATTGGTGTTGCCTCAACAAAGGCATTTACAACACAAATCACAGTATTAAGTTTGATGGCATTGCGATTAGCCAGAGCCAAAGGAACCATGTCAAGTTCAAAATATCGTCATTATTTACAAGAATTAGAATTAATACCTCAAAAGGTTGAGGCCCTATTAAAAGTTGATGATCATATAAAAGATATCGCAAAAAAGTATATGTTATCTAATAACTGTTTATATTTAGGTAGAGGTTATAATTTTCCTGTTGCATTAGAGGGAGCTTTAAAGTTAAAGGAAATTTCTTATATACATGCCGAAGGTTATCCTGCAGCAGAAATGAAACACGGCCCTATTGCCTTAATTGACGATAGAATGCCTGTAATAGTAATAGCCACGAGCAAGGGGCATTATGACAAGGTAGTTAGTAATATTCAAGAGATAAAATCAAGAAGCGGTAAAATTATTGCCGTTGTAACGGAAGGAGATTCAATTGTTAGAGAAATTGCCGACCATGTTATAGAAGTTCCGGAAACGGAAGAGGCATTTACGCCTTTGTTAACTACAATACCTTTACAATTATTATCCTATCATATAGCCGTAATGCGCAATTGTAATGTAGACCAACCACGAAATTTAGCAAAATCGGTTACTGTGGAGTAGTGTTTTGCGCCTCTCGTATTTACCCTTAAATAAAACCAATACTATTTGTAAGTATCTCATATACAATTGTTAAAACAAATGACTTGTCTTGAAATATGTATACAAAATTAGATATCTAATGATTATATATTATAAAAATGAGTAAAAAAATAATAACACCTATACAAAGATTTTTAAGATTACTAAAGCCAGATATAAAGGAAGTAAGAAATATTTATATTTACTCTGCATTTAGCGGCTTAATAAGTCTTTCATTACCTCTGGGTATTCAGGCTATAGTAAATCTAATTCAAGGAGGTCAAATAAATACCTCTTGGATAGTTTTAGTGGTTTTTGTTGTCATAGGCTTGCTACTCAGTGGGATACTACAAATATTTCAGATGAGAATAACCGAAAACCTGCAACAGAAAATATTTACCAGAGCAGCATTTGAGTTTTCATATCGTATTCCACGTATTAAAATGGAAGTACTTTATAAACATTATGCTCCCGAACTGATGAATCGTTTTCTTGATATTTCCTCAGTTCAAAAAGGGCTTTCTAAAATTCTAATTGATTTATCTTCAGCATTCTTTATAATGATATTTAGCTTGTTGTTACTTTCGTTTTATCATCCTTTTTTTATATTGTTTAGTATTCTACTTTTAATATTAGTTTATTTAATTTTTAAATTTACTGCAAATAAAGGTATGGTTACTAGTCTTCTAGAATCTGAAATCAAATATAAAATAGCCCATTGGTTAGAAGAATTATCACGTACAGTAGTTACTTTTAAATTGGCAGGAAAGTCAGATTTACCACTAAAAAAAACAGATAAATATTTAGAAGAATACCTCTCAGCTCGTGAAAGTCATTTTAAAATACTTATCCAACAATATTCATTAACCATTGTATTCAAAGTATTTGTGGCTACAGGTTTACTTGCTATTGGTGGTGTTTTGGTTATGAATCAGCAAATGAATATTGGTCAATTTATAGCAGCTGAGATTATAATTCTTATTGTAATGGCTTCTGTAGAAAAGCTTGTCTCGAGTATTGAATCTATTTATGACATATTAACATCACTAGAAAAAATAGGTCAGGTTAGCGACCTTAAATTAGATAGAGATGATGGTATAGATTTAGAGATTGACTCAAAAGACAAAGGAATGGAAGTTGAAATTGAAAATATGAGTTTTATTTACCCAGGTTTAAATAATAAAACACTTAATAACATTTCTTTGAAACTAAATAAAGGTGAATTAATGGTTCTTACTGGTGGTAGTGGCTCAGGAAAAAGTACACTTTTACTCATTCTTTCTGGATTATATCAAGTAAAAGAAGGTGCAATATCTTACAATAAATTACCCATAGGAAACTTATCATTGAATTCGATTAGAGAGCAAATTGGGGAGCACATTACAATGGAAAATTTATTTGAAGGAACTGTATTAGATAACATAACTCTAGATAGAGAAATGGCTACTTTTAAAAACGTAAAATGGGCAATCGAGAACTTGGGACTCAATGAATTTATTAGAAAGTTACCCGAAGGTTACAATACAATGATAGCTACACATGGAAAAGGTTTACCTGAATCTACAATTACTAAATTGTTACTTGCTAGAAGTATTGTTACTAAACCTAAGTTGCTTTTATTAGAAAACACTTTTAAGAGTTTAGACGAGCAGAGCCGTGAAAAAATAATTAATTTTATTACCAATAAGAAAAATGGTTGGTCTATAGTTGCAGTTTCTTCTTATCCATATTTGGCAAAATTGGCGAACAAAATAGCTGTATTAAAAGAAGGTGAGATAATAAGTATAGGCACTTATAACGAATTGAAAGGCAGTGTAAATTTTAAAACAATGGGCAATGCTTAATATATCAAAACATAGTATAAAGGATAATATAGATTTTGAGAAATACAAATCTCTTACTTATGTAGAAAAACGTAAATCTAAAAAAGTAATAACACTATTGGTAGGAACAAGCCTACTGTTTTTTTTAATTATGCTTTTACCATGGACACAAAACATACAATCTAAAGGCATAGTTACAACACTTAAACCTGAACAAAGGCCACAAACTATACAATCAATTATTTCGGGAAGAATTGAAAAGTGGTATGTAAAAGAAGGAGATTTTGTAAAAAAAGGAGATACAGTACTTTTTATTTCAGAAATTAAAAATGAGTATCTTGATCCTAACCTTGTAAATAGAACCAAAGAGCAATTAAAAGCTAAAGAAAGTGCGGTTAATTCCTACATGGAAAAAACAAAAGCCCTTGATAACCAAATAGACGCTCTTCTTAAAACAAGTGTTCTTAAACGGCAACAAACTGAAAATATGCTAAAACAAGCAAAACTATTGGTTATTAGCGATAGTATGACCTATGAAGCTGCAATTATTAATTATGATATTGCTAAAACACAACATAAACGAATGGAGCAGCTACATAAAGAGGGTTTAAAATCGCTAACAGATCTCGAAAAAAGAAATCAAACTATGCAGAAATCCCAAGCCGAAATGATTTCAAAAAAAAATAAAATGCTTACAAGCAAAAATAAAGTGATTAATGCCCAAGTTGAAAACGTATCTATTCAAGCACAATACAAAGAAAAAATTTCTAAAGCAGCATCCGATAAATATACCGCTTTTTCTAACATGTATAATGCAGAAACTAGTGTTACTAAATTACAAAACCAATTTACTAATTACTCTTTACGTTCAGGAATGTATTATATAACAGCTCCTCAACACGGGTATGTTACCAAAGTAATTCAATCTGGAATTGGTGAAACAATAAAAGCAGGGGCAAAAATAGTAAGCATAATGCCTGCCTCTTACGATTTGGCAATAGAGATGTATGTAAAGCCGATAGACCTCCCTTTGTTAAAAAACGGGCAGCATGTGCGTATTCAATTTGATGGTTGGCCTGCTATAGTATTTTCTGGTTGGCCCAACACCAGTCATGGTACTTATGGAGGAACCGTTTATGCTATTGATAATTTTACTAGTGAAAATGGTCTGTACCGTATCATGGTAGCTCAAGATAAAAACGATCATATCTGGCCTGATGCACTTAGGGTTGGAGCGGGAACAAGAAATATGGTTTTACTCAAAGATGTATCCATTTGGTATGAATTATGGCGAAAGGTAAATGGTTTTCCACCTGATTATTACAAGCCTATAATTGTTTCCAAAAACAAATCTAATTAATATTATGATTTATAAATTAATTGTAGCATTACTAGCGTTGTCTTGTTTTAATATCTCAGCCCAAACAGGTAGCTCATTTGTTTTAAATTATCAAGATTTTATTAAAATAGTAATTAATGAGCATCCGTTTGCTAAACAAGCGGAAATCAAAATTTATGAAGGGGATGCAACTTTGTTATATGCGAAGGGTGCTTTTGACCCTAAATTATATACAGATATTAATCAAAAACAATTTAAAGGAGACCAGTATTATAGCGTAATCAATGGTGGGCTAAAAATACCAACTTGGTTTGGAATAGAATTAAAAGGGGGGTACGAACAGAATAGCGGTATTTACCTTAACCCAGAAAACACAACACCAAATAGCGGACTACTATATGCAGGAATTTCAATTCCTATAGGTCAAGGATTATTTATAGATGAACGTAGAGCAGAACTAAAAAAAGCACAACTATTCAATCAAGTATCCGAGCTAGAAAGGCAAATCATTCTGAATGAGTTGGTGTATATGGCAAGTTTAGCCTATTGGAAATGGTTTAAAAATTATAACGGTTTAGAGGTATATAAAGGTGCATATAGATTAGCAGCCGAAAGACACAAAGCAATAATATTGAGTGCCAATATTGGTAATAAACCTGCTATCGACACCTTAGAAGCAGGCATTCAAGTGCAAAATAGACTACTTGGATTACAACAAGCGACACTCGAATATAAAAATGCATCTATGTATTTGTCAGTTTATTTATGGGAAAATGGTATGATACCGTTAGAGTTGTCAAAAGGGACAATTCCTGTTTCTATGGACCAAATAAAAACCATCAAACCTGATGTGTCATATTCTGAAATAGACTCACTGGTTAGCAAGCATCCAGCATTAAATCAATCTCAATTAACCATCGATCAATTTGAAATTGACAGACGTTTAAAAAGAAACCAATTGCTACCTATCCTAAACCTAAAATACAATCCTATTACTGAATATGTTGGCAGTGAGTCTATTGGTGATTTTTCTTTTGATAATTACACCTGGGGTCTTACATTTGAAATGCCTATTTTTTTAAGAAAAGAAAGAGGTTCTTTAAAATTATCAGAACTAAAAATTCAAGAATACACCCTTCAATTAAGCAATAAACAAGAATTACTAAAATATAAGATAACCTCCGAATGGAATAAATGGAATACCACAATTGATCAAATTGATTTATATACCCAAACCGTAGTTGATACAAAGGGTTTGTTTCAGGGCGAACAAAGGTTGTTCGAATTAGGGGAGAGTTCTTTATTTAAACTTAATGATAGAGAGGTGAAATATATCAAAACCCAATTAAAATATATCGAACTTTTAACTGAAAATAGAAACGCAGAATTAAATATGAAATACGCCATTGGAACGCTCCAAAATCAGTAATATTATTTTTGACTGTTAATCAAGTAGTAGTGTTTAAGGATATAATAATGGTAAGCCGTAATATTATCTTACAATTAATTATATTTGTATAGTTATATTTCATATTTAAATTCATAAAATAGTTTGATAAAGTTTTTAAAATACCTGATTTTCCCTTTTTTGATTTTCAGTTTGACTATAAATGAATGTACTTCGTACTCTCAATTAAATTCTACGATTTATCAAACATCCGAAATTATTGATAGAAATAATATATTATCGGATTCAAGAATTTTCTTTTTCGGTATTAATTATTCTGATAAAAGAATTTCTCTTTTCTTTCTCCCATCTTTTTTAACATTTCAGAATTATTTTAATCAACAAGTCCGAATCATTTTGAAATTACAATCTATTGTATGTTTTAATATAGATGATTTTATTTCAAAATATTTACAACAACATAATTCTTTAAATTCTAAAGCAACTTTTCCAGTTTATACATAAGGTCAATAGTCCGTTAAGTTTTTATATTCGATTAATATACAGTTAGTTATATAACAACATTTATACGATAACTCATTGATATTC
The DNA here is from genome assembly GCA_964410265.1 of uncultured Flavobacteriaceae bacterium. GTDB lineage: Bacteria > Bacteroidota > Bacteroidia > Flavobacteriales > Flavobacteriaceae > Lutimonas. Next base: position 19,200 of record CAYPHN010000002.1, read on the forward strand.
AATATTTAAATTCAAAATTCATAACTCAAAATTTCACAAAGTGTTGTAAGGTAGAATAAACTAAATATTCTACAATCAATATTTAATTTGTTACATAGTGTCTGGTTGGAAATAGACGAATTTTATAAACCAATTTATTTTTGAGTGATTTTTTATTTTTATTAATTTTTAGATGCCGTAGTTTCAAAAACTTAATAAAGATGGAAAAGCGTCAATAAGAAATGGTTTTAATTTTGACCTATTTCCAACCAGACACTACATACAGTAATAAATATTTTTAATTATTTATCATGAGTAAAATGTATAAACTAAACAACAAAATTTATTCAATATTAAGATTTATAAATACAACAATTCATTGGTTAAAAAGGAGAATTATTCTAATTCTTGTTTTATCTATGATAGGAATATCAAACGGAATGAATGAAGAAGATAGAATGATTATGGATAATCAATATAAGATTGAACAAGAACAAAAGGAGAATGACGATAATATTTTTGATTAAAAATTAATCCATTTAAAACATAGTTTTAATTGTAATTATTTACCATTAAATTCGCTCATAGTATTGGCAATTCCGGCAAGGGCAAAAGATTTAATGGCTTTGGTTGACTTATCAATACGCTCAGAAAGTTTGTCTTCTTCCTCTTGATTCCAATTACCCAAAACATAATCTACTTGTTTGCCAGTTTTAAATTCGGCACCTACACCAAAACGAAGTCGGCTATAATTTGGAGTTTGCAAATGTTCATTGATATTACTTAATCCATTATGACCACCGGCACTTCCTTTGGTTTTTAAACGAATGGAGCCAAATGGTAAATTAAGATCGTCGGTTATTATTAAAATGTTTTCAAGTGGAATTTTTTCTAGTTGTAGCCAATATTTTACCGCTTTACCACTAAGATTCATAAAGGTATTTGGTTTTAGTAAAATAAATGTGCGGCCTTTGTATCGAAACCTTGAAATATCACCTAGTTTTTTTGTCTCGAATGTTATTTTTTCATTTTTAGCGAGAGTCTCTAAAATCTGAAATCCAATATTATGCCGTGTATTTATATAATTTTCACCAATATTTCCTAAACCAACAATTAAGAATTTTTTCATGTCTTTAGTAGCCTTGTTTTCTGTTCGAAAAAACGATATTAGATATTGCCATATTTTCATGCAATAAATATAAAAAAAAGCTTCTCGATAATCGAGAAGCTTTTAAATAAAAGTATGTTTTATTTTATTCAGCTGCAGGAGCTGCTTCTTCTGTACTTCCTTCAGCACCTTCTTCTCCTTCTTCTCCTTCTTCTTCACTATCATCATCAGATTCAATAGTTAAACGAGAGATTCTCACTTGAACAACCACTGTATTATCTGGATGAAGAATTGCATATTTATCATTAGCAACTTCGGTAACAAAAAGTTTATCACCAATTTTTAATTCAGATATATCAGCATTGATAAAATCAGGTAAATTGGCAGGTATAGCTCTTACTTTTAATTTCCTATTAGGAAAACGCATATTACCACCTGCAACAACACCAGGAGAGGTGCCAATTAAGTGAACAGGAATTTCCATTGTTACTTCCTTATCCTCAAATAATTGGTAAAAATCTACATGTAAGATTTTATCTGATACAGGGTGAAATTGAATGTCTTGTACTATAGCGTTGAATTTATCACCATTTTCAAGTTCAATTACTGCAGTAAATACTTCAGGGGTATACACCAATGATTTGAATGATTTTTCTTCTGCTGAAAAGTGTAAAGTTTTGTCTCCTCCGTATAAAACGCAAGGAACCTTTCCAGCATTACGTAAGGCTTTGGTTGCTACCTTGCCTACGCTTTCTCTTTTAGATCCTTTGATCGTAATCGATTTCATTTGTTTTGAATTTAAATTATTTTACATTAAAAATTTATCGCTTATAGATGTATTGTTTTGTACTTTATGCATCACATCAGCGAATAAAGGGGCGCAAGATACTACTTTTATCTTAGAAGAAGTTTGTTTTAAAGGAATTGTATCTGTAACAATTAGTTCTAACAAACTGGAGTCTTCAATTCGTTTATATGCATCTCCAGAAAGTATGGCATGCGTTGTAATTGCACGTACACTAATTGCACCTTTTTCTATCATTAAATCAGCTGCCTTTGCTAAAGTACCAGCAGTGTCAACCATATCGTCAACTATAATTACATTTCTACCTGTAACATCTCCAATAAGTTCCATGCTCGATATAATATTTGCTTTTTTACGTTGTTTGTAACAAATTACTACTTCACTCTTTAAAAATTTAGAATATGCATAGGCCCTTTTTGAGCCTCCCATATCAGGAGATGCAATAGTAATATCATTTAAATTTAATGCTTCAATATGAGGTAATAATATGGTGGATGCATAAAGATGATCTACCGGAATTTCAAAGAATCCCTGAATTTGATCTGCATGTAAATCCATTGTCATGATTCTGGTAGCACCCGCGGCTTGTAGTATTTTAGCAACTAATTTTGCAGCAATTGGTACTCTAGGCTTGTCTTTTCTGTCTTGACGAGCCCATCCAAAATAGGGCATAACAGCCGTTATATGACGAGCAGAAGCACGTTTGGCCGCATCAATCATTAAAAGCATTTCCATTAGGTTATCATTAGGAGGCATGGTTGAACCAATTAAAAAGATTCTTCGCCCTCGAATAGATTCTTCAAATGAAACTTGAAATTCACCATCGCTAAAGATATTTTTTTTGACTTTTCCAAGTTCAATTCCATAAATTTTAGCAATATTTTGGGCTAACTTGACGCTTTGTGAAGAAGCGAATATTTTTGGCCCAAGCCTTTCTTGATTCATAAAGTTGTGTGTTTTAGTGTGTTGTTTTTGATTTATTTGCAAAATTAAATAATTATTACCATTGTAACATTATGAATTGTAAAGTTTTTATGTTAAATAAAACATATAATAGCAGGTTTAAATTTTTAATAAAAAGATATTATTTTTAAACATTTAGTTTATATTTGCAAACCGAAATTTATCATGCGATTTATACAAAGATAAATAAGGTAATTATTACCTAAGAGCAAGGAAAATTTTTAGCTAGCTCATTAAAATAAGGCAAAGTGTATGTCTGCTTAGAGGCAGGCGCAATAGGATTCAAAATATTGAATTAGCCTTGGTGGCGGAATTGGTAGACGCGCTGGATTCAAAATCCAGTGATTGAAAAATCGTGTGGGTTCGATTCCCACCCAAGGTACAAGATGACCTCATAGTTAACGAACTGTGAGGTTTTTACATTTAAAGATAACCACAGTTTCTTCATTCTCAAAATTTTAGTAGCTATATATTAATAAATGAACTATTTGATATTTACCACTAATATATTAGGTGAGCTAATACTGATTATTTCATCTCGATAAAGGTAATCAAGAACTTATGGTATCTTGAGATATTTAACTAGAAACAGCTATATTTGTGTTGATATTACAAGTTATCAATTAACTCAGCAGTGCCGGAAAATAAATTATGGGCTTTAATAAGTGGAACGAAAAAACCTAACTTATTCAGTTACAAAAATTTAATAAAATCGTTCGCGGTCATTTAAAAAAACGAAAATGAAAGTAATCACAATTTTAATTTTAGCGATCTGTTTTATCGCCTGTTCAAATGAAGAAGTTGAACAATCTTATGGAACAAAATTGACTTTAATAGAATATATGGAAGGTGATAGAAATTGGGTTGAAAACTATTCTTATTCCTCAAACGACAAACTAAATATGGTAGAAGATTTTCGCTCTTTAGGAAGAAGATACGAGATAGAATATCAAGACAAGCAAATAAAAGAATTTTCTACGTACAGAATTGATAATGATAAACTCATTTTTCGCGATTCTATAGTTTACAACCCTAATAGAACTATTCAAGCAATATATAATTTTTCAATTAATTCTGGAGCTGACTTACCCCTATCTACAATTTCTGAATTTAAATATAATAATCAAAATAAGGTGTCAAAGAAGTCGACGTATTTCGTAACTTCTGATAAATATTTTTCAATTGAAAAATACTACTGGTCAGAAAACAATATTGAAAAAGCAGAGTATTACAATGGAGATGAAAAATTGAAATATGAATTTTTTTACAAATATGATGATAAGGTGAATTACAATAAAGGGACACCCATGAGAACTTCTAACCCAATATACTGGAGTGACAATAATGTTACGGAAACGGATTGGAAAGACTATTCGGGTACTTTGGATTTACTATGTGGACCTTGTATTGCGGAATACAAATATAATTTGAATAACAGACCAGTTTCAATAAAATATAATTGGGGAAGGAAATTAGTACTTACATATGTTGAGTAAAAAATGAACCGAGAACAATCTGTATGATGTTCATAGCTGTTAAACGCAGCTATACTACAAACATGATTGGTTACCAATAATTTACTCAGTACTTGGGAATATAATTATGAACGGAATATTTTAAGTTTTTAAAAATCAAAACGGAATACAAAACTGTGCGGACTTTTCCAATCAGAAACAGAAACAAATTATTACGCTGAATTTTTTAACCCAACCGGTAGCAAATTTTGATTGAACCAAAAAAAAGAACATGAATTATAGATATTTACCGATACTTATTAGTATTTTATTTTTATCAATCAGTTGTGATAAAGCTGATATAAATGAACAAATTCCTTTTGAAATAATAGAAGAGGGAATTTTGAGTTATTCAGATTTAGACAAAATATCAAAGCAATATTTAGTTTTTAAGGATAATAATGAATGGACAGAATTTATAACAAAGATTGAAATGGTACATCCATCAACTGCAAAAAAATTGAGAGGTTTGGATTTTGATTTTGAAAATAGTGATTTAGGAATCGTAATAGGGGAATTTTATAATTATTGCTGTAGTGAGATTATTATTGAAAAAGTTTATAAAGAGAATCGAGAAATTAAGATTGATTTTAGTGAAAGTGGACCTGGAATTGCAACAGCATTGAGTCAAGCATATATTATTTTAGAAATTAAAGCAAATTGATTAAGCTTGCTACAACACCGTATATAATTTATGCTAATAAATAAGCTTGTAAATCGTTTTGAATTTAAATTTCTATTATTTCTGAGTTGATTTTCTAAATTCTGGATTAAAAAATATGGCAACTTGTAAATACCATTTATCAAAATCAGTAACTTGTTGATTTCGCATTCCTACTTGTAAGTTGTTAGATTTATTAAATGGTTACCCTAAAGATCCATAGAGCCTGTTTCTATCGAAAAAGTTACTTTCTGTATTAATAAATATTTCATCGTAAAGCCCTACAAATAAACTTCCTTTTTCTACAAATTTAAGTTTTTTTAATCAACGATATTTTACTACATTTAGCCCCATTAAAAAATTAATTAATATAACAAGTTTAATATGGATTTAATAGTAAAATTTCTACCTCTTTTTGGTGTTTTAGCTTTGATTTTCGTTTTCCTAAAAAGCGGATGGGTTTCAAAACAAGAAGTTGGTAATGAAAAAATGTCACGGATTGCCAAGAATATTGCTGATGGAGCAATGTCATTTTTAAAAGCTGAATACAGGGTATTAGCAATTTTTGTAGCAGCAGTTGCTGTCTTATTATATTTTAAAGGCGCTTCAGAAGAAGGCTCTAATGGGATGGTAGCAGTATCATTTGTTATTGGCGCAATTTGTTCAGCTTTAGCTGGATTTATTGGGATGAAAGTCGCTACAAAAGCAAATGTAAGAACTACACAAGCTGCAAGAACATCATTAGGAAGAGCATTAGAAGTTGCTTTTGCTGGAGGTGCTGTAATGGGGTTAGGTGTTGTAGGTCTTGGTATTTTAGGTTTAAGTGGTTTATTCATGATTTATCAAGAAATGTGGCCTGGAGCTGATAATTTATCAATGGTATTGAATGTGCTTTCTGGATTTTCATTAGGAGCTTCATCAATTGCATTATTTGCCCGTGTTGGTGGTGGTATTTATACCAAAGCTGCTGATGTAGGTGCTGACCTTGTTGGAAAAGTTGAAGCTGGTATTCCAGAAGATCATCCTTTAAACCCTGCTACTATTGCAGATAACGTTGGTGATAATGTAGGAGATGTTGCAGGAATGGGAGCCGATTTATTCGAATCGTATGTAGGTTCAATAATTGGAACGATGGTATTAGGAGCTTTTATTTTTACACCAGATTTTGCTGGTTTAGGAGCTGTGTATTTGCCTTTGGTTCTTGGTGCTGTAGGTATTGTAATGTCTATTCTTGGAACATTTTTTGTAAAAGTAAAAGATGGTGGAAACCCACAAACCGCATTAAATATTGGTGAGTTTGGCTCGGCAGGTTTAATGGTTATTGCTTCATATTTTATTATTAATGCCTTAATTCCAGAATCTGTAGAAGGATTACCCTTCGGATCTTGGGGAGTATTTATGGCAACCATTACAGGTTTAGTAGCAGGATTATTAGTTGGTAAGGTAACTGAATACTATACAGCTACAGGTAAAAAACCTGTTATGTCAATTGTGAAGCAATCAGAAACCGGAGCAGCAACAAACATTATTGCTGGTTTAGGTGTTGGAATGATGTCAACAATGATTCCTATTCTTTTAATTGCTGCTGCAATTATGATTTCTCATCATTATGCTGGTTTATATGGTATTGCAATCGCCGCAGTAGGTATGTTGGCAAATACTGGTATTCAATTAGCGGTAGATGCTTACGGTCCAATTTGTGATAATGCAGGAGGTATTGCTGAAATGGCCGAATTACCTAAAGAAGTACGTGAACGTACCGATAAATTAGATGCAGTAGGAAATACAACTGCAGCTGTAGGAAAAGGATTCGCCATTGCTTCTGCTGCATTAACAGCTTTAGCATTATTTGCTGCTTTTATGAAAACAGCAAATGTAACTTCAATAGATGTTTCTAAACCAAATATTATGGCAGGACTTTTAGTAGGAGGAATGTTACCTTTTGTATTCTCTGCATTATCTATGAATGCTGTAGGTCGTGCTGCTATGGCAATGATAGAAGAAGTTCGTCGTCAGTTTAGAGAAATTCCTCAATTAAAAGCTGCCTTAGTAATTATGCGTAAGTATGATTCTGATATGTCAAAAGCTACACCTGAAGATAGAAAAATATTTGATGCAGCTGATGGAGTCGCTGATTATGGAAAATGTATTGATATTTCTACAAAGGCATCCATTAAAGAAATGGTATTGCCAGGTTTATTGGCAATCGTTGTTCCAGTAGCTGTTGGCTTTATTGGTGGTGCAGAAATGCTAGGAGGACTTCTTGCAGGTGTTACAACATGTGGAGTGCTTATGGCTATCTTCCAATCCAATGCTGGTGGAGCTTGGGATAATGCCAAGAAAACAATTGAAGAAGATGGTAGAAAAGGAACGGAAGTCCACAAAGCTGCTGTTGTTGGCGATACTGTTGGAGATCCGTTTAAAGATACTTCAGGGCCGTCTTTAAATATTTTATTAAAATTAATGTCGGTTGTAGCTTTAGTTATTGCTCCAAGCATCGCATTAAATATAGATAAAATGGAAGCGCATAACTCGATGACTATCGAACTTCATGAAGAACTTACCAGTTCAAAAAATGTTGAAAAAGAAATTCGTGTTGAAGTAAAAGATAATGGAGATAAAATTGCTACTGTAACTACAACCACAACCGTTGATGGGGTTGAAAAAGTAGAAGTTGAAACTCTAGAAGGTGAAGATGTTGAAAAGTTGATCAAGAAAAAAGAGTAGACATATTTACCATAATAATATTAGAAACTCCCATGTTATTGGGAGTTTTTTATTTTGAAAGTCATCCCTTTTGGGAAATTTTCATTAAATAAGGTATCTTTGATTTTTCAATAATAAACAATGCGGAAAATTTTTATTTTTATTTTTTTTTATCCTTTCTTTTTACTGGCGCAATCCGATACTACTTTTGTTGACAATAAATATTTAGAAGACCAACTTTATATAGACCTTACTTATATTAAATTATTAGATTTACCTGATCAGATAACACAAACAGGATTTTCTTATGGTTTGGGTTTTGGTTTTATAAAGGACTTGCCATTCAATACAAGAAGAAATTTTGGAATAGGTATTGGATTGGGATATGCTTTTAACACTTATTTTTTTAATGTTAAAGAAGATATAGAATTGCCCGAGCAAAACCCATCGAATGTTCTTAATAGTAATAAAATTACTATGCATACAATTGAAATGCCCTTTGAACTTCGTTTTCGTACCTCAACACCACAAAAATATAAATTTTGGAGATTATACCCTGGTTTTAAATTGACCTATGTGTTCGCAAATAACTCAAGTTTAAAACAGAGAGATGATTTTAATGTAAGAGATATTATTGAGATCAATGATTTTCTTTACGGAGCTACTTTGTCAACGGGATATAACAAATGGAATTTACATGTTTATTACGGACTAAATGAATTGTTTACCAACACAAAAATAAATTCATATGATATTAGTTTAAGGGATATACGAATTGGTATAATTTTTTATGTGTTATAATAAGTAAAGCTGATAACTTATCCATTGTGTAACAATTCCAATTAAAAAGCCGATGTATACTTCATTAGGCCTATGTGCATTTAATTTTAATCGAGAAACCGCTACTAGACCCGAGACTAAAAATAATAGTGATATGATTAAATTAAAATTTAGCTGGTATTCATAACTCATTACAATAATAAACCCCAAAATACCTCCAAGCCCTAAAGTATGTAAACTAGTTTTTATTTTTAAGCGAAATAAAAGATAAGTAAACCCTAAAGCAGTGGTTATTCCGAAAAATGAGTAGGCCAATAGATCAATAATTTTAATATTTAAAAGCATTTTGCCAATCATAAATGATAAAATAATAAAAAATATTATTGGAAATTTTCTTTCTTCAATACTTTTTAAATGATAACTATTTATTAATTTCATTTTTTTGAGGAGCATCAACAAGAAAATAGGTAATATGTATGTACTTACAAATATGATAAATAAAATGATATATTCTTGTTGTTTTACAATGTGCTTCGGACTTAAAAATAAAAATAAAAAAGTGCCTATGAATGAAGATAGTAATGGATGAAAAACGTAAGATATAAGTTTGTAAAATTTCACAGGTCTTAAATAATAATAGTCTGTTATATTTTTGTATAATATTGATTTATAGTTGATTGTGTTTTTGCACTTGGATGTGATAATTCATTGATATTCATAATTCAACATTCATAATTACAGGAAGTGTTGCAATAAATTATAATATTTTTTTTCTTAATCTCGCAACAGGAATATCCAGTTGCTCTCTGTATTTCGCAACAGTTCTTCTCGCTATTAAATAACCTTTTTCTTTTAATAAAGCGGATAGTTTTTCATCGGTCAATGGCTTTTTTTTGTTTTCCTTTTTAATTTCTGATTGTAAAATATTTTTAATTTCTCTAGTAGAAATATCATCACCCTGGTCATTTTTCATAGATTCTGAGAAAAATTCTTTGATTAACTTAGTACCATAAGGAGTATCGACATATTTGCTGCTTGCCACTCGAGACACTGTAGATACATCCATATTAATTTTATCTGCAATATCTTTTAAAACCATAGGTCTTAATTTGCGCTCATCACCGGTTAACAGATACTCTTTTTGATACTGCATTATGGCAGTCATTGTTAACATTAAGGTTTGCTGACGTTGTTTAATGGCATCAATAAACCATTTAGCGGCATCTAATTTTTGCTTGATAAACAATACAGCATCTTTTTGTGATTTTGATTTGTCTTTAGACGCTGCATACCCTTTTAACATATTGTCATATTCTCTAGAAATATGTAAATCAGGAGCATTTCGAGCATTCAAACTCAGTTCTAAATTTCCTTCATTGATAAGAATAGAAAAATCAGGTACAATATGTTCTATAACAGTTAAGTTTCCTGCAAAGGAACCTCCTGGTTTTGGATTTAATTTCTCAATTTCTTGGATAGCACAAATTAATTGCTCTTTGGAAACATTGTGTTTTTGGATTAATTTATCATAATGTTTTTTTACAAAAAGATCAAAAGAATTTTGAAGAATATTTATAGCCAATATTCTTTCTTCATTTACTTTTTTTCTTTTTAACTGAATAAGCAAGCATTCTTTTAATGTTCGGGCGCCAACACCAGCAGGGTCTAAATCTTGAACGACACCTATTATTTTTTCAATTTCTTCTGAAGTGGTATAAATATTTTCAGAAAAAGCCAAATCATCAATAATATCCTCATTCGATCGGCGAATATAACCACTACCATCTATGCACCCAACAATAAATTCTGCAATATTAAACTCTTGATCATTTAATGTATAAGTACTTAATTGATTGGTTAAGTGTTGGTTAAAAGTGATTCCCCCAGAGTAAGGTATACGAGAATCTTCATCATCAACACTATAGTTATTTGCTTGTAATCTATAATTAGGAATTTCATCATCACTTAAATATTCATCAATATTGATATCGGTTTCAATAATTTCTGTACCTTCATCATAATCATCTTGATTGTTTTCAAATTCATCAAGATTTTCTTTTCCCCCTTCTAAGGCAGGGTTTTCTTCAATTTCTTGCGCTAATTTTTGTTCAAAAGCCTGCGTAGGCAATTGAATTAACTTCATCAACTGTATTTGTTGTGGTGATAATTTTTGTTGTAATTTTAAATGTAAACTTTGTTTTAACATAAGTCAATACGCTTCCAGATAAAAATACAAAAAAGTATTGTATTTCTAAATCAAAAAAGTTAAACTAATTCAAATAATATAATTAAAATTCAGCGCTTAAAGGAGCTCTTGGAAACGGAATAACATCACGAATATTACCCATACCCGTTGTAAATTGTACCAACCTTTCAAAACCTAAACCAAATCCCGAATGAACTGCTGTACCAAATTTTCGTGTATCTAAATACCACCACAATTCTTTTTCGTCAATGTTTAAGGCTTTCATTTTTTCCAACAAAACATCAAAACGTTCTTCACGTTGAGCACCTCCGGCAATTTCACCAATGCCAGGAAATAACACATCCATTGCTCTCACTGTTTTACCATCATCATTCAAACGCATATAAAACGCTTTTATGTTAGCAGGATAGTCAAATAATATCACCGGACATTTAAAATGTTTTTCAACTAAAAATCTTTCGTGTTCACTTTGCAAATCCGCTCCCCATTCGTTAATAGGAAATTTAAATTTTTTCTTTTTATTTGGTTTGCTATTTCTT
>CAYPHN010000002.1:30470-32936 GCA_964410265.1 uncultured Flavobacteriaceae bacterium
ATATATCAATAGCCTCTGTATAACTTACTCTTTTAAAATTATTGTCAATTACAAAATGTAATTTATCAAGAAGATTCATTTCACTTCTTAAATTTGCTGGTTTAGATTTGTCTTCCTGAATCAAACGTTGTTCTAAAAACTCTAAATCATCTTTGCAGTTTTCTAAAACATAAACTAAAACGTTTTTAATAAAATCTTCACTTAAATCCATATTTCCATCTAAATCCATAAAAGCCACTTCAGGCTCTATCATCCAAAATTCGGCTAAATGACGTGTAGTATTCGAATTTTCTGCTCTAAAAGTTGGTCCAAAAGTATAGACCTTACCTAATGCCATTGCATAGGTTTCGGCTTCTAATTGTCCAGAAACAGTTAGGTTTGTCTCCTTGCCAAAGAAATCTTGTTTAAAGTCAATTTCTCCAGCTTCATTTAAAGGCGGATTTTTTTGATCTAAGGTGGAGATTCTAAACATTTCTCCAGCTCCTTCTGCATCAGAACCTGTAATGATGGGTGTATGTAAATTATAAAAACCATTAGATGTAAAATATTGGTGTACAGCAAATGATAAAGCAGATCGCACTCTCATTACAGCGCTAAAAGTATTGGTTCGAGCCCTTAAATGTGCATTTTCACGTAAAAATTCTAAACTGTGTTTCTTAGGTTGAATAGGGTATGCATCAGGGTCAGAATCTCCCAATATTGTGATAATATTCACTTGAATTTCAACCGTTTGTCCTTTGCCTTGACTTTCAACTAAAGTTCCTTTAATATCAATGGCAGCTCCTGTAGTTATTCTTTTTAATATTTCTTCATCAGTGCTTTTAAAATCGATAACACATTGTATATTTTTAATGGTCGAACCATCATTTAAAGCAATAAACCTATTGCTTCTAAAAGTTCGTACCCATCCTTTTATATTTACTTCCTGTAAAAATTCTTCTGATTGTAATAATTCAGCAACGCTATATCTTTTCACTTGTTTATTTTATTTCAATTATTTATAAATAAGTTGATTCAAAAATTTTGAAAGGCAAATATAAGTAATGTAATGCGTATGCTAAAATAGATAAAGTATATTATTTTAATAAACCCAATAAATAGGTCCCATAACCACTTTTAATTAATGGATTGGCTACTTTTTTAAGCTGTTCAGCATTTATAAATCCTTGTCGGTATGCAATTTCTTCTATACAGCCAATTTTTAGACCTTGTCGTTCTTCAATTACCTGAACAAATTGTTGTGCCTGAATAAGAGAATTGAATGTACCTGTATCTAACCATGCGGTTCCACGACCAATTACTCCAACCTTCAAATTACCCTGCTCTAAATATTTTTTGTTGATATCGGTAATCTCATATTCACCTCTTGCTGATGGTTCTATGTGCTTAGCAATATTCACCACAGAATTGTTATAAAAGTATATTCCAGGAACTGCAAAATTTGATTTTGGGTTTTCTGGTTTTTCTTCTATGGAAACGGCATTGTTTTTATCATCAAATTCAACTACACCATAGCGTTCTGGATCATTAACGTGGTAAGCAAAAACAACACCTCCCTCTGGATTTGAAGCATCTTTTAATCTTTTTTCAAGATCGGCACCATAAAATATATTATCTCCTAAAATTAGAGCAACATCGTCATCACCAATAAAATCTTCACCAATAACAAAAGCTTGTGCCAAACCATTTGGTACTTCCTGAACTGCGTATTCGAAATTGCATCCAAGACTTTTACCATTGCCTAATAATCGTTCAAATAAGGGTAAATCATTTGGGGTAGAAATAATTAAAATATCCTTTATACCGGCAAGCATTAAAACCGATAGAGGATAGTAAATCATCGGTTTATCATAAATAGGCATTAATTGTTTGCTAATGGCTAAAGTTAGCGGATGTAGTCTGGTTCCACTACCACCGGCAAGTATGATTCCTTTCATAGGTCTATTATTTGATATCGTTATCTTCTTCTTCTTTTGGTATAATTGTTAATGCAGGTTTTTTTAACGTTTTTTTGTTGGCAATTTTAGATTCTAGCGATAACAACAACGAAGGTAACAATAATAAATTGGATATCATGGCGAATAAAAGAGTTACAGAAACCAAGCCACCTAATGCTTTTGTACCTCCAAAACTAGAAACAGTAAAAACTAAAAAACCAAAAAATAATACGATGGAAGTATAAAACATACTGACTCCGGTTTCACGCAGAGCAGCATAAACAGATTTTCTAACATTCCATTTATGGAAAACCAATTCTTGTCTATATTTGGCTAAAAAATGTATCGTATCATCTACCGAAATCCCAAAGGCTATACTAAAAACCAATATGGTTGATGGTTTTATAGGCACACCTAAATAGCCCATTAGACCCGCAGTAATTAGTAAAGGTAATATGTTTGGTATGAGTGATATAATAATCATTTTATAAGACCTAAACATCCAAGCCATAAACAAAGAGATCAATAA
>CAYPHN010000003.1:0-31844 GCA_964410265.1 uncultured Flavobacteriaceae bacterium
CACTTCTAAGTATTTTTAGATCTTTTAATGGGCACTAGTAAAATTATTTATTTAATTTTTCATTAAAGTTTTCATCCATCTCTTCTTTTTCTTTTGGAGTTAAGTGCTTTGAGCCATCACAAGACTTTAAATAATTACCCAAAAGTTTTGTGATAAAATTATTTTGGTTAGAATAAGATTTACAATGTTTGCATAAAAGCAAATGAAAATTTAACCTTAATTTATCCCAATTCGAAGCTTCTCCATACTGGTTTTTATCACAAATAGTAGTGGCTTCATCACAACTAATCATTAATTTTTTACGCATATTCATTTAATTTTTAAACCAATTTTCTTCTAAACATTTTCTTAATTGTACTCTCGCTCTGTGTATGATGACCCACAAATTTGACGAACTAATATCCAACTCATTACAGATTTCTTCTGTTTCATAATTTTGTACCGTTTTTAATAAAAAAACCGTACGGTATTTTTCGGGTAAATGATCTATACAGCTATTTAGAGCGTTCTTTAATTCATTATTTTCAATACTTAATTCTGCTTCGTTACCCCATGTTTGAGGTACACATTCTTCTATCCAACTCCCTTTTCTTTCCCCGTCTGGATAAAAACTAACTCTAATTTCTTTTTGTCCCTTTATGGAATTAATTTTCCTGTAATGATCAATAATTTTTCTTTTTAAAATAGAGATCAACCAGGTTCTTTCAGCAGCCTGACCTCTAAAATTATCTTTCCCTTTTATCCCTGAAAAAAAAGTTTCTTGTACTAAATCTTTGGCTAATTCTTGATTGTCAACTCTTGTTACCGCATAATTATAGAGGTAATCAGCATATAGAACGACCCACTTGTTCGGATTTAAAGTATGCTTTTTAGCAATTGACATTTATTTCTTAAATTTTAATATCTGTAAATATATGAATGTTCCAACTAAATTTTTTATTTGGTTTTAAAAAAATGATAAAAATCACAAATTAAAATAAATGTAATGGTATATTTGTAACGTTTAAATTTAACCAATCAACAAATGAGTGGATTAACATCTTCATCCTTAGGCAAGAAAATCACAATGTCACTAAGCGGATTTTTCTTAATAACTTTTTTACTAGTTCATTTAGGGGTCAATTTAACTTTATTTATAGGTGCTGAGACTTTTAATGCAGCATCACACTTTATGGCTACAAACCCTTTAATTCAAGTAATGCAATATGTTTTAGCTGCTGGTTTTATTTTCCACATTGTTATGGGAATAAAATTAGAATTAAAAAATAGAGCTTCTCGCCCTATTAAGTATGCTAAAAATAATGCGGCAGCAAATTCAAACTGGGCTTCTAGAAATATGATCGTAACAGGTATCTTAGTTTTACTATTTTTAGTTTTACATATAAAAGATTTCTTTATTGAAATTAAATTTGGTGAGGTTGATGATGATTACTTACTTGTAACAGACCTCTTTAAAAATCCAATTTATGTATTAATTTATGTATCTGCTTTTATTTTATTAGGCATGCATTTAAGTCACGGATTTCAATCGGCATTTACAAGTGTTGGAGCAAGATCTCCCAAGTATTTAAATGGGGTTAAAAATGTAGGAATGGCTTTTAGTTATTTAATAGCTATTGGCTTTTCAGTTATCGCAATATTCTTTTATTTTGCTTAATATCAAATGATTATGACATTAAATTCAAAAGCACCAAAAGGTCCAATTAAAGATAAATGGACTAATTATAAAGATAAAATAGACTTAGTAAACCCGGCAAACAAGCGTAATATTGACATTATTGTGGTAGGTACAGGCTTGGCGGGAGGGTCTGCTGCAGCAACTTTGGCTGAACTGGGTTATAATGTAAAAGCATTTGCTTATCAAGATTCACCACGCCGAGCGCATTCTATCGCCGCTCAAGGCGGAATTAATGCCGCAAAGAATTATATGGGTGATGGAGACTCAAATTACCGATTATTTTATGATACGGTAAAAGGAGGGGATTACCGATCTCGTGAAGCAAATGTATACAGATTGGCAGAAGTTTCTTCTAATATAATAGATCAATGTGTAGCCCAAGGCGTTCCTTTTGCTCGTGATTATGGTGGACTGTTAGACAACCGTTCCTTTGGAGGTGTATTGGTTTCTAGAACTTTTTATGCAAAAGGTCAAACAGGTCAACAACTACTTTTAGGAGCTTACTCTGCTATGAATCGTCAAATTGCTCGTGGAAAAATTGACATGTACAATCGCCATGAAATGTTAGATGTTGTAAAAGTTGATGGCAAGGCAAGAGGTATTATCGCTCGTAACTTAATTACAGGTGAATTAGAACGTCATTCTGCGCATGCAGTAGTAATTGCTACTGGTGGCTACGGAAATGTTTACTTTTTATCAACGAACGCCATGGGTTCTAATGCAACGGCAGCTTGGAAAATACATAAAAAAGGAGCCTATTTTGCAAACCCTTGTTATACGCAAATTCACCCAACCTGTATTCCAAGAAGTGGTGATTACCAATCAAAACTAACCTTGATGTCTGAGTCATTGCGTAATGATGGGCGTATTTGGGTACCTGCAAAAATTGAAGATGCAAAAGCTATTCAGCAAGGAAAATTAAAACCAACTGATATTGCAGAAACAGATAGAGATTACTATTTGGAAAGAAGATACCCTGCATTTGGAAATTTAGTACCACGCGATGTTGCATCGCGCGCTGCGAAAGAACGTTGTGATGCCGGCTTTGGTGTCAATGCAACAGGCGAAGCGGTATATTTAGATTTTGCTGCGGCGATTGAACGTTATGGCGAAGAACAAGCAAAAATACACAGTATTGAAAACCCTAGTCAAGCAAAAATAATTGTATTAGGAACAAAAATTATAAAAGAAAAATATGGCAATCTTTTTCAGATGTATGAAAAAATTGTTGATGAAAATCCATATGTAACCCCTATGATGATTTACCCGGCAACACATTATACCATGGGAGGTGTTTGGGTAGATTATAATTTAATGACCACCGTTGAAGGCTTGTATTGTATTGGGGAAGCAAATTTCTCTGATCATGGTGCCAACCGTTTAGGTGCCTCAGCATTAATGCAAGGATTAGCCGATGGTTATTTTGTATTGCCATATACAATTGGAGATTATTTATCAAAAGATATCCGTACAGGAAAAATACCAACGGATACGCCTGAGTTTGACACAGCCGAAAAAGAAGTAAAAGATAGAATAGATTACTTTATCAATAATAAAGGGTCAAAATCTGTAGATTATTTCCATAAAAAACTTGGTAAAGTAATGTGGGAAAAAGTAGGTATGGCTCGTAATGAAAAAGGCTTGAAAGAAGCAATGGCTGAAATCAAAGCAATTCGTGAAGAGTTTTGGAAAGAAGTAAAAGTACCTGGCGATGCCAATGAAATGAACCTTGAATTAGAAAAAGCAGGTAGAGTTGCAGATTTCTTAGAATTAGGAGAACTTTTTGCCAAAGATGCACTAGACAGAAATGAATCTTGTGGAGGTCACTTCCGTGAAGAATCTGTTGAAATAGACGGTTTACAAAAAGGAGAAGCAAAACGTAATGACAAAGATTATGCTTATGTTTCTGCTTGGGAATATAAAGGAGAACCTAGTGATGCGGTTTTACATAAGGAAAAACTAGAGTTTAAAGATATTGAGTTAAAACAGAGAAGTTATAAATAATAGTATTGAGATATTATTAGTGAGTATTTATATTTTCACTACTTAATACTCATTACTCAATACTAAAAAAAATGAATCTAACGTTAAAAATTTGGCGACAAAAAAACGCCCAAGATAAAGGGAAATTAGTTGATTATAAAGTAACTGATATCTCAGAGCATATGTCATTTTTAGAAATGATGGATGTTTTAAACGAAGAATTGGTAAATAAAGGAGATGAACCCATTGCGTTTGATCATGATTGTCGTGAGGGAATTTGTGGAATGTGTTCTTTGTATATCAACGGAGAAGCGCATGGCCCTGATAGAGAAATAACTACTTGTCAGTTACATATGCGTACTTTTAAAGATGGAGATACCATTTACATTGAGCCTTTTAGAGCTAAAGCTTTTCCGGTAATTAAAGATTTGGTGGTTGATAGAATGGCATTCGAAAGAATTCAACAGGCAGGAGGGTATATATCTATAAATACTTCTGGAAATACCCAAGATGCCAACGCTATTCCAATTTCAAAACACAATGCCGACATGTCTATGGATGCTGCAGCATGTATTGGCTGTGGGGCTTGTGTGGCTAGTTGTAAAAATTCATCTGCAATGTTATTTGTTGCGGCAAAAGTTTCTCAATTTGTCTTATTGCCTCAAGGTCAGGTGGAAGCAGCGGATAGAGTTTTGAATATGGTAAAACAAATGGATGATGAAGGTTTTGGTAACTGTACCAATACCGGTGCTTGTGAAATTGAATGCCCAAAAGGAATTTCATTAGATAATATCGCCAGAATGAATAGAGAATACTTGAAAGCAAGCATCTAAAAACTTTCATTATAAAATAGAAAACCGTTAACTTTTGTTAGCGGTTTTTTTGTTTTAGATTATTGTATTTTAGTAATCGTAAATAAAATGGATTAATAAAAGACTTGAAAATGATTATTAACAATTCAATATTGAATAAAACATTTAAATTAAATCGCTAATGCCTGTTTATTCCCAACAATTGCTCTCTAAGTTGCCTAATGCTACAACCAGTATTTTCGCTATTATGAGCGGCTTGGCAAATAAAGAGAAAGCCATAAACTTATCCCAAGGTTTTCCTAATTTTCCTGTGGTAAAAGAATTAACGGATTTAGTTTGTAAAGCCATGAATAATGGTTTTAATCAATATGCTCCCATGCAGGGTATTATCGAACTCCGGGAAGCTATATCAGAGAAAGTATCGGGTTTGTATAATATCCATTACAATCCGGAAACGGAAATAAATATTACTGCTGGTGCTACCCAGGCCATTTATACTATTATTTCGACATTTATTCAAAAAGATGATGAAGTAATTATTTTTGCTCCTGCCTATGATTGTTATGACCCTACAGTAAAATTAAATGGAGGTAAAACAATAGAGATAGAACTTGAAGCTCCTGATTTTGAAGTAAACTGGAATCAGGTAAAAGCTAGTATTAATGATAAAACCAAGATGATTATTATCAATACACCACACAATCCTTCTGGCACCGTTTTATCATATAACGATATGAAAAATTTAGAAGCTCTCGTTAAAGAAACAAACATTATTATTATTAGCGATGAGGTTTATGAGCATATTATTTTTGATAAATTAAAACACCAAAGTGCTGCTTTATTTAGCGGTTTGGCTGAACGTACATTTATTGTAGCTAGTTTTGGCAAAACTTTTCATGCCACAGGTTGGAAAATGGGCTATTGTCTCGCTCCTGCGGAATTGATGGTTGAATTTAGAAAAACGCACCAGTTTAATGTATTTTCGGTAAATCACCCTATGCAAAAAGCTTTGGCTACTTATATTAAAACTCCGGGTAATTATTTACAATTATCAGATTTCTATCAAGCCAAACGTGACTTTTTTTTAGATGCTATAAAAGATTCAAGATTTAGTGTTATCCCTTCTAAAGGTACTTATTTTCAATTGTTGGGATATGAAAATATAAGTGATGAAAATGATGTTGATTTTGCAATCAGACTCACCAAAGAAAATAAAATTGCATCAATTCCTATCTCGGTATTTTATAATAATAAAATTGATAAAAAAGTTTTGCGTTTTTGTTTTTCCAAAAACAAGGATACCCTTTTACAGGCTGCAGAAATCTTAAATAAGATTTAATTACACCATTTTTAAACTATTTTTTTGTAAATTACGTCCATTAACAGACTTAATTAATATTAATACCGTCTATTAACAGACTCAATTAACATTAATTGCGTCCGCATTAATATAAGTTTGATATGAAATTTGTCCAAAGAGCTTTATTGAAAATATTAAAGAAAAGATTAATTCCTAATAAAGTTGTGGTTTTATTAGGAGCAAGGCGAGTTGGCAAAACAGAATTAATAAATTATTATTTATCTAATCTACCTCAAAACTCATATGTACAGTTAAATGGTGATGATGTTAATGATATAGCATTATTGGCAGAACGATCGGTTGCCAATTATAAAAAACTACTCACTAAAATTCCGTTATTGGTTATTGACGAAGCGCAAAATATACCAGAAATTGGTCTGATTTTAAAACTAATTGTCGATAGTATTGATGGCATAAAAGTAATAGCAACAGGTTCTTCTATGTTTGATTTAAATCAAAAACTAGGCGAGCCATTAGTAGGTAGGAGTTTTGTAATACATCTATACCCATTGGCACAACTTGAATTTAATAAATACGAGAATTTTAAATTAACAAATGAAAAATTAGAAGAAAGATTGATTTTTGGCAGTTACCCAGAATTAGAACAATATAAAGGATGGGAAGATAAAAAAAGATACTTAAACGAAATAATTAACGCTTATTTATTAAAAGACATCTTAACTTTTGAAGGTTTAAAAAAATCGAATAAATTATATGATTTGTTACGTTTAATTGCCTTTCAAGTGGGTAAAGAAGTCTCTATTCAAGAGTTAGGGAATAATTTAAACTTGGGTAAAAATACTGTTGAAAGG
Organism: uncultured Flavobacteriaceae bacterium; assembly: GCA_964410265.1. Lineage (GTDB taxonomy): Bacteria > Bacteroidota > Bacteroidia > Flavobacteriales > Flavobacteriaceae > Lutimonas. The sequence goes on from CAYPHN010000003.1 coordinate 6,646, forward strand.
TATCTTGGTTTATTGTCTAAGGTTTTTGTTGTTTATCAATTACCCGGATTTAGTAGAAATTTAAGAAAAGAAATCACCAAAACAAATCGGTGGTATTTTTATGATAATGGTATTAGAAATGCCATTATTGGTAATTTTAATAGCATCGCTTTAAGAAATGATATTGGAGAATTATGGAAAAATTATTTGTTGTCTGAAAGAAAAAAATATAACGAGTATAATGAAAAAAATACAAAATATTACTTTTGGCGAACTTATGACCAACAGGAAATTGATTTAATTGAGGAGCATGAAGGAGAAATTGCCGCATTTGAGTTTAAATGGAATGAGAACAAAAAAGTCAAAATACCCGGGGCATTTAAAAAAGCATATACTACTGCAACTTTTGAAGTGATACACCCAAAAAATTATTTAGACTGGATTAGTTAAAAGAAGCTATTTTATCTAGACTCATTTGAATTGTTAAAAAGCTTCATTTACTTTTTGCATAAAGTCCTTTATTTTTGACGGCTCTAACCATCGAGTAATAATAACAAGGTCATTTTTTTTATCGATAATAATAAAGTTACCACCAAAACCAGCAGCATAAAAAACATTTTCAGAGATGCCCTCCCAATGTCTTTCACCATTTTTATTCAACCACCACATATACCCGTAGTTTTTATTGGGTATTGATGGTGTAATTGCTTTTTCGATCCAGGTTTTACTAATAACACTTTCAGCCTTCCAGTTACCATCATTTAAAAATAACAAACCAAAACGGGCCATATCTTCGGTTGAGATAAATATTCCTCCACCAGAGTGACCACCGCCAGTTACTGATTTCATATTAATGCCATCAATTTCTGTCCAAGCATTTTCATAACCAAACCACCTCCAGGTTGTTGAGGCGCCTATTTTATCCATTATATTTTCTTTTAAAACAACAGGTAGGGGTTTGCGCCATACATGGGTCAAACTATAGGCTAATACATTAACACGCACATCATTATATTCCATAAAAGTTCCCGGTTCTTTAAGGGCTCTATATTTCCATTCATCTAAACTGCCTTCTCTTGGGGGTCTATCAGCCCAGTCTTTGCCTCCCCAAAGTTGACCAGACCAATCAGAATTTTGTTGCAATAAATGTTTCCAGGTTATTTTACTATTGTGATCTCCTGCAAAAGTTCCATCCCAAATATAATTGGAAACAAGATCATTTTCATCATTTATTAGCTGATTATCATAAGCGAGTCCGGCAATAGTTGATAAAAAACTTTTGGTAACGCTAAATGTCATATCTACTCTTTTGATATCTCCCCATGACATAATTAAATAACCATTTTTTAATATCATACCTGCAGGACCACCGCGTTTTTTGGTGCGTCCAAGAATTTTATGAAAGGGTTCTTTTTCAAAACCTTTTAAAATAGCAATTCTCAAATCTTTTGAACCACTGTATTCATTAGATTCAGCAAAATTTATTGCTGATAATAATTTTTTATTATCTATGTTAAAATCAGACGGGTTCTTTTTTTTCCACATTTCATTTCTTTCAGGGAAATATTTTACATTTTGAGCAGATAAGGAAGTTATAAAAAGAAAAAGAACGATTGTTTTTATAAGAGGTAGATGTTTCATATCAAGGCATGGTTTAATTGCAAGTTAAAGTACAAAATTATTTTACAAACCGATTAAAATAATGTAATTTTAGTTCATGCAACAACAATTAAAAATATCGCTAATTCAAGCGGACTTGGTCTGGGAAGATTCTAAGGTGAATCGCAATAATTTTGACGATAAAATGGAGAGGATTTCTGAGGATACGGATATTATTATTTTACCTGAAATGTTCACAACTGGTTTTACCATGAACGCTGAAGGTGTGGCAGAAACGATGCAGGGACTTACAGTAAACTGGATGTTACGAAAGGCAAAAGAAAAAGAAGCCTTGCTCATGGGAAGTTTAATAATAGGAGAACAAAACAACTTTTACAATCGTTTTATAATTGCTTTTCCATCGGGTGAATTAAAATATTATAACAAAAGACATTTGTTTACAATGGCAAATGAGGATAAGGTTTTTACTGCTGGAATTGAAAAAATAACTTTTATGTATAAATCATTTAAAATATGCCCCTTAATTTGTTATGACCTCCGCTTTCCTGTTTGGTCAAGAAATACAAATAATTTTGATGTACTTATTTATATTGCCAATTGGCCAAATACCCGAATAAACGCTTGGGATACCTTATTAAAAGCGAGAGCCATTGAAAATTTATGCTATGTTGTGGGTTTGAATAGAGTAGGAGTTGATAAAAACAAATTATTGTATAATGGACATTCAGCAGTGATCGATGCTTTAGGAGAAACCATATTGAAAATTGAGGAGCGCCTAGAAGGAATTGAAAGCATAATCATATTTAAAAAACACATCCAAGAAACAAGAAATAGATTACGTTTTTTAAATGACAAAGATAATTTTAAAATAAATTAATTTTAGAATTTCGACGCTACGATTTTTTAACAATAGCTCCTGCATTGACCGTTTTTTCAACTTGATTAAACAAAGCTTCAAAAGGAAGAGAGTTACTTTTAATGGGTTTATGCACATCAAAAATAATTTTGTTAAACACACCTAAGGGAAAGGAACCATATTGCACTATTTTCCAAGAATTATTTATGGTTATAGGCACTATATAAGATGAAGGTATTTTTTTAACCATAATTTTTAGCCCTTTTTCTTTAAAAGGTTTTATAGCACCATCTTTACTTCGTGTTCCTTCTGGGAAAATTACTGCGGAACGTTTATTTTTTTCAATATAAGTTCCAAATTCACTCAATGCTTTTATAGATTGACGAGAGTCTTTTCTGTCGATTAAAACAGATCCTCCATGTTTCAAATTATAAGAAACACTGGGAATACCTTTGCCTAATTCTATTTTTGAAACAAATTTAGGATGGCATTTTCTTAAAAACCAAAATATTGGAGGTATATCATAAGTACTTTGATGATTTGAAACCAATATCAATGGCGTATTTTTTGGGAGCTTATGTTTGTTATTAAAAACTATTCGGGTACCTAAAAAGAATAGAGTGCCTACCAAACACAAGTTCATATAATCAATAACTATTTTATGTGCTTTGTAACCTCCAATATTAAAAGCCAACCATTGCGCAGGGTGAAAAATCAATAAAATTAAAGTAAAGAAAAAATAATGGATTATACTTAAGGGGTAAGCTAGAATTTTTTTAACGAAATTCATTTTTATGAAGATTATTTTAGGTTAAAATAATAAAACTCCCACTTTCGTGGGAATGACATTTTAAAACCATTGACTCCAAGGTATTTTACTTAGAACAAATAATAAGGCAATACCATAAAATATGGCAATAGTTTTAAACTTAGCTTTATCAGATTCTTTCTTTTTATGTTTTGAAAACCCAACTGTTATTAAAACAATGGCTAAAATCATCATTAAAGGGTGTTCAACAACAACAAGTCTAATACCAGCATCTTTCATCGATGCTCCCATTCCATTTTCTTTTAAAAAGGCAAATTGAGCAGATGCAAAATAAGCTATAAAACCTAAAATTAACTGAATATGAGCCACGATTAATGTAAAAAGAGAAATGCGTAAATCTTTATCTTCAAATTCTTTTTTAGATGTTAATCCTTTAATAGCATTAAAAATTGCAAAGATTAAAATGATGAGTGTTATATAAGCCCATCCTGAATGTATCATTTTTAGCATTGTATTGATTTTTAATTATTAGTTGTAACAAAAGTAAACAATTATTTATATAAAAAAATCCCATCCTTTTATAAAAGAATGGGATTTCAATTTATGGATTATTGATTAGTTAAATAAATACCTAATACCAACTTGCATTTGCCATCTTGAACTTTGTAACCCTCTATCATCGATTTGATCAATTCTACTGGCTGCTGTTTCATCAAAACTAAATGTGGGAGTTGTATCATCAGCTAAGAAATCTTCAAATCTTAAAACTTGAACATTTCTAGATCTAAAATTAACTTTACCCCAATCTTTATTGATCAAGTTTGTAAAGTTAAAGATATCAAAAGTAAGTTGTAATGCATTTTTATCTATTCTAAACTCTTGAATAAATTTAAAATCTACCACGTTACTCCAAGGCCCTCGTACAGCATTTCTTTCAGTATATTGACCTCTTCTTGTTTTTAGATAGTCATCTCCTTCAATAAAAGCATCTAGGGCATCCCAGTTATTTGAAGTTAAAATGATGTCATTCTCATTTAATGGTACATATATCAAAGAAGTAAAATCTCTTGAATCGTCTTGTTGTAAGTCATCACTTTGTCTGTAAGTATAAGAATATGGTCCACTTTGTCTCCCTTCATAGAACATACTAAAAGTGGATTTTAAATTTTTATTCCAAACCAATTCGTATGAAATATTAGAGATAATTCTAGTACCAGCAGAAAAATCAGATCTTGTCATAGGCAAATTGGAGTTTTTACCATTAACATTTTGAATTCCTCTCCATTGCGAACTATTTTGTGAAGAAGTACCGTCAAAAATTTGGTAAGAATCGCCATAAGAATAAGAAACGCTTCCATAAAACCCTTTATCAAAGGATTTGCTTAATGTACCTACTAAATTCCAAGACTCACCTTTTTGGCTGTTGGTGGCTAATATAATTCTATCATAAACACCGTCAATTTCATCTCTTCTATCATAAATAGGTCTGTTGTCACCAGTTCCTGTCAAGTTTCCTATAGGATCTTTTAAATTTAAATTTTGGTAGTAAACTTGATTCAAGGTGTTGTTATATGCAAAATCTCCAGATAAAGTTAGATCCCATATAGGTAATTTTTGATCAAAGGCTAAATTAAATTTAACCACTTGAGGCAATTTAAAATCTTGTGCGAATAAATCAATATTACCTCCTACTTCGCCAGTTCCAGGTACGGCATCTACTGCCTGTTGGGTTACGTCTGGTTCAAATGATTCAGGAGTTGTAAACCACGATCCTTGAAATAAGAAACCACCCGTTACCCCGTTGTTATTATAAGCACCTCCCGGCCAAACCAACGGAACTCTTGATGTAAACACACCAAAACCACCGCGAATTTGAGTTTTATATTCACCATTAACGTTCCAATTAAAACCAACTCTTGGCGAAACATGAACGGTAGAACTAATCGCCTGACCAACTTTAGCCCCTGCTAAATTTTTTCCAGCAGCTTCTAGAATAGGAATGGTTCGGGTATTAAAGTCTACATTTTCACGACCATCAGACCAAATTGGCATATCAAACCTGATACCTATAGTCATTTTAAAGTCATCAGTTAATTGAACTTCATCCATAAAATACAAACCAGCTTGAAAAACAGAAAATTCAGCAGCACCATCTGATGCATCACCTACATTATTACTTATTAAAGAATAACCTCTTTGATAAATATTAGCTTTATCATCATACCAGTCGTCCAAACTATTGTATCTGTAATTTCCATAATTAAATGCGAAAAATAAGTTTTTAACATCGCTATACTCGTTGTGTGTACCGATGATTAAAGTATGATTTCCTTTATATATTTCAAAGTTATCAGTCAATGTCCATATATCTGTATTTAATAAGTTTGCAGTTGAAAAAGGTTCAGATCCAAATTGAATATTACCAGTACCATCACGTATGTCTACAGTAGGGAAAGGATCTCCAGAGGGGCTTCTGTCATCTCTTACTCTAGTATATCCAATTATTAAGTTATTGGCAAATTTTGATCCAATATTTGAACTCCACTCAAAAGAAGTTGAGTTGGTTTTAGACACAAAACTTTCGGAGCCGTTTAAAAACCCAATATTAAAATTTCCAGAATTTCTAGCTTCCAAATTTACCGCTTTTGTATAACCGTGTTTTAAAGAAATTTTATTATTATCATTAAGGTTCCAGTCTATTTTTGCAGTTATTTTATCACTTACTAAAGTAAAATCATTTTGGTCATAGACACCTACATCAAAACCATAGTTGCTTTGAACATATTGACTTAATTGATCAAGATCAGCGGCAGAGGCAGTACCACCATAATTACTAATATTAAATGGTTGAGGTGTTACATCATCCTGTCTTTCATAATTTGCAAAGAAAAATAACTTATCCTTTATAATTGGCCCTCCTAATCTAAAACCATAGGTTTTTGCAGAGAATTTATTTAGTTTTTCTCTACTTTCTCCATCACCAACTAGAGATGGAGGAGTTTTACCAGCCAAATTTTCATTGCGATAAAAATAGTAAGCAGATCCTACGAATTCATTGGTACCAGATCGAGTAATGGCATTGATAGCACCACCTGTAAAACCGGCTATTCTTACATCAAAAGGTGCAATAGCAATTTGAAAGGATTCTATAGCATCAATTGAAAATGGAGATACACCAGTTTGACCACCATTGGTACCTGAACCAGCCAAACCAAATACATCATTGCTAACAGCTCCATCAACATAAATTGCGTTGAACCTGTTATTTTGTCCGGCCAATGAAATTGAAAATCCATCAGATCCTTCTGAAATTTGAGCCTGAGGAGTAATTCTAACAAAATCAGCAATTGACCTTGACGTTGTAGGAAGATTTTCCATTTGTCTTTGGCTAATTATTGTTTCTGACCCTGTTTTATTTCCGTCAAAAATACCATCTCCTTGAGCCGTTATAACAATTTCTTCTAAAGTACTCGACTCTTCGATCATATTTATGTTTAATCTATGGGCCTGTCCTAAATTAAGAACTATATTATTTTTAACGAATTCTTTAAATCCAACAAAGGAAACAGTAAGTGTATAAGCACCACCTGATACTCTCATGTTAGAAATTCTATAATTTCCATCAAAATCTGTTGAAGCACCATATCTAGTACCTGTAGCATTTTGAATAACAATTACATTCGCTCCTGGTAAAGGATCTCCTGTATTAGCGTCAAAAACTTTACCATTTATTGATGAAGTTGTTGAACCTTGCGCAAAAAGTGAAGCTGTTGCCAATATAAATATGGCAAACAGTAAAGGGGTTAATTTTTTCATTTGAGTTAATTTGAGTTAATTTGATCCAAAATTACAAAAATAATCGAATTAATATATTAAGAACCAGTTAATATATTAAGTTTTTTTTAACAATAAAATAACAGTAATTAACAATTACACAAGAAAATATGTTGATCAACAAACTAAAGATTACTGTAAAGAAATAATCACACCATTTAAAAATAACATATATAACTGAATATGAGTCAGTTAAAAGATTTTGTTTTAAAAAGAATCAAATTACTTTGTTAAAAACTGATTTGCCAATTCTTTTCCTAATTCTACACCAAATTGATCGAAACTATAAATATTCCAAACAACCCCTTGTACAAAAGTTTTATGTTCATACATGGCAATTAAGGCACCTAAATTTTTTGGAGTTAATTTTTTTATTAAAAAAGTATTTGAGGGTTTGTTTCCTTCAAATACTTTAAATGGAAGTAAATGATTAATTTTATTGGCATCTCCTTGAAATTTCATATTCAAGTGCACTTCTTCTTCTGTTTTACCGGAAAAAAGAGCTTCGGATTGGGCATAAAAATTAGCCATTAATTTTTGATGGTGATCCACATTACCATACAATGATTCTTCAAAGCCAATAAAGTCGACCGGAATTAATTTGGTGCCCTGATGTACTAATTGCATAAAGGCGTGTTGCACATTGGAGCCAGTATTTCCCCAAATGATGTTACCGGTTTGGTAGGTAATTTTTTTCCCATTTCTATCCACAGATTTCCCATTACTTTCCATAGATAATTGTTGTAAAAAGGGTGCTAATTTTTCTAAATATTGAGAATACGGAATAACAACTTCAGACTCTGTATTAAAAAAATTATTGTACCAAATACTAATCAAAGCCAAAACGACAGGAATATTTTTATCAAAAGAGGTATGTTTAAAGTGTTCGTCCATATCAAACGCACCTTTTAAAAATTTTTTAAAGTTTTGATAACCAATGGATAAACTAATGGTTAGCCCAACAGCACTCCAAAGAGAGTATCTACCACCAACCCAATTCCACATGGTAAAAATATTATCTTCGGCTATACCAAAGCTTTTAACTTTTTCAATATTGGTTGAAACTGCAACAAAATTAGATGCAATAGCTTTTTCAGAAGTACCAAACTCAGGAGATAGAAACCATTTTTTAACGGTTTCGGCATTGGTTAAAGTTTCTTGCGTAGTAAAAGTTTTAGAAACAATTACAAATAAAGTGGTTTCAGGGTCAAGAGTTTTTAATATTTCCGAAACATGATCACCATCAATATTAGAAACAAAATGTGTATTTAGGTGATTTTTATAATATTTTAAAGATTCTACAACCATTCTTGGTCCGAGATCTGATCCACCAATACCAATATTAACAATATCTGTAAATGCTTTATTTGAATAGCCTTTAAACTTACCATCAACAACCTCGTTTGTAAAGTTTTCTATTTTTAGTAAGGTTTGATTTATTTCAGGCATGATATCAGAGCCATCCACTAAAATTGTATTTGAATTTTGGTTTCGCAATGCTGTATGTAAAACAGCTCTATTTTCGGTTACATTTATTATGTTACCGTTAAAATATTTGTCAATGGCATCTTTTAATTCAGATTCATTAGCGAGTTCCAATAAATATTTTAAAGTTTTATCAGTAATTTTATTTTTAGAATAATCAATCGTAAAATCATCAAAATTCAAGGTTAATTTTTCCTTACGGGAATGATCTTTTTGAAAAAGAGATTTCATCTCAAGGTATTTCATCTCTTCAAAATGTGATTCTAATTTTTTCCAGGAATTTGTTTTGGTTGGATTGATATTTTTTAACGACATAATTAAAATTTATAGTTTGTTACTATAGTAAATAGCAGGGCAAATTTAAAGATTAATTTTTCATTTTTTTTGTAAATATTAATTATTAAAACCAAGATTAACTTGAATGCCACATAAAGAATAGGTTCCTAAGCCTATGTTAATGGATAAAAACCTAAACACATTAATTATTAGCGATAGAATTTTCTAAATATTTTCCAGGAATATTATCTAAACTATCTTTTAAAGGATTGATAAACATAAGATAATCATCTTTTAAAGATTCTTTTATAGGAGCTGCAGATGGCAGTTTCTGTTTGAATGGATCTACTTGCCTACCATTTTTCCAAAATCTGTAACAAACATGAGGACCAGCAGTATTTCCAGTCATACCTACCCACCCAATAACATCTCCTTGTTTTACATAGTCACCCTTTCTAACATTTCTTTTTCTCATATGCAGATATTGTGTAGAATAAGTAGCATTATGCCTTATTTTTACGAAGTTACCATTGCCGCGGTGATATCGAGATGCAATTACGGTTCCGTTGGCTGTACTTAAAATAGGGCTACCAATAGGAGCCGCAAAATCAGTTCCTTTATGAGCTCGAACTCTGTTTCCGTAATATTTTATACGTCGTTTTAGGTTATATCTCGATGATATTCGGCTAAATTTTAAGGGAGCTTTTAAAAACTTTCTTCTTAATGTTTTGGCATTTTCATCATAATAATCGTTGATATTTTTCAAGGAATCTGTAACAAAGTTAAAAGCGTATAGAGACTGGTTTTTATGCTCAAAAAAGGCAGCTTGTATGTTGCCAATTCCTACAGGAATCGTATCGTTAATAAATTTCTCTTCGTAGATTAACTTAAAATTATCTCCTTTTTGTAAATGGAAAAAATCAATGGTCCATGCGTAAATATCACTCATTTCATGTGCAAGAATATAATTGAGATCTTGACTTTCTATAGCCTCTGAAAGAGAACTTTCAATAATTCCCGAGGCTGTTTTGATTACAGTTTTTACTTTTTTTCTACCCAATTTTGTTTGTATAGAATCTGTAAAATCAATAATTAAATATTCAACTTTATTAGGCTGGTAAATAAAAACCTGAGCTTGCTCAGTCGTATCTTTTTTGGCTAAAATGATATAAGGTTTACCTGCTCTAAGCTTTCTAATGTCAAAGGTATCTTTTACAGCTGCTGCTATTTTATAAATTGCAGGATAATCAATATGGTGACGATCTAATATTTCACCAAAACTCTCCCCCTTACGGATGGTATCTTTAATTACTTTATAGTCATTTAAAATATAACCAAATTCTTCAATAATTATTGGCTTCTCAATTTCGTTAACAATGATTTTAGAAATTTTTTCAGGTTCTTTTTTACAAGAATGAAAAATTATTAAACCTATGGTAATTAGAATAAATTTTTTCACTTATCTAAGTTTCTTTAATTTTGTGCAAATCTATTCATTTTACAAAAATTTATGGTTATAAATTAGTTAAAAATTTATAGGAAATGAATTGGCCAAACCTTTATATTCAATCAATTCGGCTTTTATGGAACCTACTAAGATAGAGGCTTTTATTTTTACTGGTATTTTGTTTTCATCATCTGTTACCCAAAAGCTAACAGTTTCTTTATCGTCAAAAACCCTTCCTTCAACAACCGAAGGCTTAAAAACCAAAGTATTGACCTTTCCAAACTTGGTTTTGATAACTTCTCTTTTAATTAATTTAATATTGGTTTGATAAGTTTCCTGATCTAGAAACATATTTAGGGTAATAATATCACCATTGTTTAACTCGTCAAAGTTTAGCCCTCTTAAATAATATAAAGTTGAAAGCATATCTTGCACGTCATTTTCAATAGAATAATATTTTTTTGTATTGTGTTTGTGGTCAATTACCGTGGCCTGTAGTGCTTGGTAATCAAAATAAATTTCTTTATCCTTTTTATAGCCACCTTCATTTATTTTACGAATAAAATAACTTGGTTTTTTAGTTTTTTTATTAATATATGTTTGGTAATTATCTTCAACTGAGAATACAAAATTTACCATACCAGTTGTCCATCCTTTACCAGTAATGTGAAACGAAGTATCTTTTTTTATTATTGAATTTTCAACTTCAAGAGTTGCAAAACCGGCGTTTAAAATACCATAACTAATTCGGTATTTTAAAAACTCACCTTCCTTAAAGGAAGCCTTATCCTTCTGAGAAAAAGAATGAAAGGAAACGATTATAAGAAGGAAACAAATTTTTCTAATTTGCAACATATGATTTAATTGGAGAAATTAATATAAATTGTAAGGTTAAAAACAATAAATTATTTTTCAAAATTTCCTATCCCTTCATTTAACCAAGCCAAATAGTCCTCAATATCAGGATTATAAGCAGTATGTTCATTTAAATTATTACCATCATAATCCAACAAGACATAGTATGGTTGTGCATTGGCTTTGTATTTTTTTATTTGAAACTCACTCCATTTTTTACCAATGGTGGTTACTTTTTTTCCTGATAATTCAGAGGTATATTGTTCACTTTCCGGTAAATTTCTTTTATCATCAACATACAAGGAAATCAAGACTACTTTAGTTTTAAGAATATTTAGAATTTGTGGATCCGACCAAACTCGTTCTTCCATTTTTCGGCAATTTACGCATGCATGTCCCGTAAAGTCTAACATAACAGGTAAGCCAACTTTTTTGGCATATGCCATTCCCTTATTATAATCTAAAAAACTTACGATATCATGTGGTCCTAAATGGGCGCCATCTGGCATCTCTATTGTAGCTGAATTACCACCACCACCTAACTTGGTAAACCCAACACCATAAGCGGATTCGCTATAATGCATAGGAGGAGGGAAACCGCTAATTAATTTAAGTGGAGCACCCCAAAGACCAGGTATCATATAAATTGTAAAAGCTAATACAACCAAGCCCAAACTTAACCTGCCCACCGAAATATGGGGTAGGTCAGAGTCATGAGGTAATTTAATTTTACCAAATAAATAAAATGCAAGCATTCCGAAAATAGTAATCCAAATGGCTAAGAAAACTTCTCTTTCCAGCCAATGCGCTTGTAGAACCAAATCTGCATTGGATAAGAATTTAAAGGCCAAAGCCAGTTCTAGAAAACCTAAGAAAACCTTAACTGTATTTAACCAACCTCCTGATTTCGGCATGGAATTCATCCATCCTGGAAAAGCTGCAAATAAGGCAAATGGCAAGGCAATAGCCAATGAAAAACCAAACATACTAATCACAGGAGCAATTCCTCCTTGTGAAGCTGCTGCAACCAAGGCAGTACCAACAATAGGACCGGTACATGAAAAAGATACAATGGCCAAGGCAAGTGCCATAAAAAAGATACCAATCATTCCTCCTTTATCAGCTTGAGAGTCAACTTTTGTACCCCAAGAACTTGGTAAAGTAATTTCAAAAGCACCTAAAAAGGAAACAGCAAAAACAACCAGAAGAAGAAAGAATGCAATGTTAAACCAAACATTGGTTGAAAGTGCATTGAGAGAATCCGCTCCAAAGATTGAGGTAACTACGGTACCTAACATTACATATAAAAAGATAATAGCCAAACCAAAAATAATGGCATTACGTATACCAATGGCTCTTGTTTTACTTTGTTTGGTAAAAAAACTAACCGTCATGGGTATCATTGGAAATACGCAGGGTGTTAATAAGGCCGCAAATCCCGCAAAGAAACTAAGAATAAAAAGTGTCCAAAGGCTTTTGTTTTTTTGTTTTTTATGCTTTTTTTCTACCTCAGATAAGGATTTTTTATCTGTTTTATCACTTTTTGATTTAGAATTTGATTTCTCTTTATCAATATGAGTTTCTTGTAAAAAATCTTTATTGTCACCGGTAGAAGTAATAGTAGAAACTTCACTTGCAATACTTCCTTTTACTTTAAAAGAAATATCCACCTCGGTTGGTGGTAAGCAATTGGTATCATCACACACCATAAATTCTAAAGTTTCATTGATGGTGATCTCCTTGTCGGTAAGTAACTTTATTCGTTGTTTAAAAACAGCCTCATTTTCGAAGTATTTGATATTCATATCAAATACTTTATCATATTCTTCATGCCCTTCACCTTCTGTAGTTTTTCCAAGCAATTGAAATTGATCTGGAATACTTTTAAAACTAAAGGTTGTTGGAATTGGCCCACCGTCAGGTACATTTTGCGAATATAAATGCCAGCCGCTATCTACTGTTGCTGTAATAATTAAATCAAATTCAGATGCCGAAATTTTTTCGACCGAAGTTTCCCATTTTACTGGCTCATGTATTTGGGCATTGGTAGTTGCTGTAAAAAAGATGGATATGATTAAAATAGATAATAATTTTTTCATTATAAAACTTTTATTTTTAATATGTTTTGGGTGATATCTGTAATTTTAAATCGGTTATCCAATCTATAATTAATGACCCAAACAATTTTATCTTCCGAGCAAATTAACCAAATATTTTCTTTTTCAAAGAGTGAAAGTTTGATTTCTTTAAAGTATTTACTTAGTTTTTTTTTGCCTTCCATTCCAAGCGGGTAAAAATAGTCGCCATTTTGCCATTTTCTTACTTTTAATGGAAATTTTAACAAAGATTTATCAATATAAACAATTTGTCTATTTTTTGATACGATATTTTTATTTTCAAAATATTGTTTGGATATGTTTTTAATTTCTATTTCGAATCTATGAATTCCTAATTTATCATCAAATTTGTTAATTTTGAACTCTTTATCCAACTCATTTTTCGAAATTTTACTTAAAAGTAAAAAGTCTCTATCTTTTATTATCCGATGGGTTTTTGAGTAAACCTGTTTTCCAGACTGGGCAGAGAGCAAACTCATTATATCATTCCATGCTGTAAAACCATAAATTTTTAATAGTTCAAATAAATAGGATTGCGTATTATTCAAACTACGAAGTTTAGCAATATTAAATTTCAAAATACCATTTTCTTCAATAATTATTTGGTTTTTAATTGCCGTTATGCGATCGCTAACAATTTGTTTTGATGCTTTTAAGTTCTCTACAGTTTTAGTAAAAGAATCCATAAAATTTGGGTTCAATTCTTTTAATAAAGGAATAATATCATGTCGTAGTTTATTTCGCAAGTATCTTGTTTCTGTATTACTTAGATCTTCTCGCCAAAGGATTTTATTATTATTTGCGTAATTTTCAATCTCTATTCTGTTGAAGGGTAATAAAGGTCGTATAATATTATTGTTTACTGTAGGAATGCCAGTTAATCCATCTAAACCTGTACCTCTAGAAAAATTAATAAGAAAAGTTTCTAAATTATCGTCTAAATGATGCCCTGTAATTAAATAATCAAATGACTCTTTTTTTAAAAGATCTTCAAACCAAGTATATCTTAGCTCACGAGCGGCCATTTGTATAGAAATATTATTGTTTTCGGCATAAGCTTTTGTTTCAAAGGATTTAACAAAAAACTTGGATTTTAGTTCAAGAGCTAATTTTTCAACAAATTTTTCATCTAGACTGGCTTCCTTTCCGCGTAAGCGAAAATTACAATGGGCTAGAGAAATATTAAATTTTAATTGAAATAATAAATGGGTTAAAACCACACTATCTACACCTCCTGAAATTGCAACGAGTAATTTTTTGTTTTTTAAAAAAGAAAAATTATTATCGATATGTTTTTGAAAATCAAGAAGCAAACTTATATTGTTTAAGTTGAGAATATAGGCAAAGATAATTTTTACCCATTAAAAAGAAGAACACTTCGTGTAATTTTGAGCTATGCATATTAAATTATGAATTAAAATTTTAAATGTCAACGAGTTAACGCATCCAAGCAACATTACATAACCAACTATAAATCAATCGTATACAAAAACATAGCGAACTATTGAATGAAATAAAAACCCCTTGATAAATTAAAATTCATCAAGGGGTTTTTATTTGAAAAACAATTTTAGTTTTTAACCAAAAGAGTTTTGCTAATTTTTAATTCAGAAAGCACCGTTAAAGCCTCTTCTACGTATATATCTCTACTTAAATTTTTATGCCATACTTCACGTTTTTGTGCCAGAACAGAATCTTTTTCCATTAATGGATATTCATATTTTGGGGAATTAAAAACAAGATTACTTTCGTAATCGGAAATAGCATCATATGCTTTGCTTTCTTCAATTCTTTTATCTATTTCATTTTTGTAGGCTTCATAATTCAAATTAACATCATAATTATCTCTACCTTCTTTTAACCATTTTGCATTTTTATCGATCAACATAAACTGTGGATTTGCAGCAATTCGTTTTTTACTATTGTTGATAGTTTTATGAAAGTTTTCGTAAATATCAACCGGAGTATATTTTGCTGGTTCAATTTTATCCCATACCATTGGGTTTTTCTCATCGCGTTCACCAATTTCAAGATAAGTATATCTATCTGGCATTGCAATATCACTTTCGACACCTTTTAATTGTGTTGAACCGCCATTTATTCTATAAAATTTTTGAATCGTCATTTTTAAAGCGCCCAAATCTTTTGAATATTTGAAATAATTATTAAGAGGCAATACATTTTGTACCGTTCCCTTTCCAAAGGATTGTTTACTTCCAATAATTATAGCTCGATTATAATCTTGCATGGCAGCAGCAAAAATTTCAGATGCTGATGCTGATAATTCATTAACTAAAACAACCAATGGACCATCCCATTGAATTTTAGAATTTTTATCAGATCTTACATTTGGCTTTTCACCACGATATTTAACCTGAACCACTGGTCCGTCTTTTATAAAAAGACCTGCAATTTCAATAGCGGTTTTTAATGAACCTCCACCATTATTTCTCAAATCAATCAAAAGCCCTTCAATATTTTCTTCTTTCAAACGGGCGATCTCCTGTTCCATGTCTGTAGCAGAATTTCGAAAATTCTTTTCGTTAAAATCAATATAGAATTTAGGTAAATTTATAATTCCAAAGGTTCTGTTATCTACCTCTACAGTACTTGATTTAGCAAAAGTTTCTTCTAGCTCAACGATATCTCGTATTATAGAAATAATAGTAGTTGTTCCATCAATTTTTTTGATGGTAAGCTTAACCTCAGTTCCCTTTTTCCCTTTTATAAATTCAATGGCATCATCTAAACGCATAGCAACAATATCAACAGGGAGTTCATCTCCTTGGGCTACTTTTAAAATTAAATCACCAACTTCTAATTCACCCGCTCTCCATGCCGGACCACCAGATATCAATTCGGCTACCTTGGTATAATCCCCTTTTTTTTGTAAACGAGCTCCAATTCCTTCTAATTTACCTGCCATGCTAATATCAAATCTCTTTTTATCTTTTGGAGCAAAATAATTGGTGTGCGGATCAAATTGCATGGTTAATGTATTTATAAAAACAGAAAACCAATCTGTATCATCCAATTCGCTCATCAAATCATAAAGATCATCTAGGCTTTTTTTGGTCGATTCACGAGATTCTTTTTCTAACTCGGCAAATGTTTTTTCTTCTAAAGAATCCTGCTCATCGTTTTCAAGTGAGTTTCCCTCATTTTCTTCTTCCTTAAAAGATGCTTGCAGTTCCAATTTTTCATGCAAGCGAGAAAGTGTACTAATTTTTAACTGTAATTGCCAGATTTTTATCAACTCGGCATGTGTCTCTGCAAAATGTTTTTTATCGTAATCAACATTAAAGGTCTCATCTTTTTCGTAGTCAAACGGATTTTGTAATATTTCGTCATAATAAGATTTAGATTCTATAACCCTTGCATTGAATCGTTCAAATACCAAATTGTAGAAAGATAAATCTTCACTTTTAATCTGATCATCGATTAAGTTTTTATAAATAGAAAAATCATCAATATCACTTTGTATAAAGAAACGTTTGTAGGGATCTAAGGCATCAACAAAATCGTTAAAAACATTTTCAGAAAATTCATCATTTATTTGTTGAGGTTCATAATGCCCTTGTTTTAAAGCATATCTAATTAAACCAATCAATATTTTATCTTTTTCCGGATCAGGTTTGTTTGTTATTTGAAAACTAAATAACAGGCCTGCTAATATTATTATAGGTAAAATTATTTTATATTTTCTTTTCATAAAAAGGAGTATTTTTTTCATTAATTTCTTCTATCATGTAATTTTAAACTGCGACAATATAATAAAAAACTTGAGTTTTTAGTTCGGTAATTTATTATTTTTCTTACAAGATTCATTAATAGAATTACAAAAAGCTTGAATAGTTAGCAATAATATACATTAAATTAATAATTTTTTCATAATTAATTGTTAAACATAATTTAAGATTGAGATATAAAAAAGCTTTATTTTTGTATTAAATATTTAATGCAATGCAAGAACGACCATTAATTTTAGTAACCAACGACGATGGAATAATGGCCCCTGGAATAAGAGCATTAATATCCGTTATGAACGAAATTGGCGACGTTGTTGTTGTTGCACCCGATAGTCCGCAAAGCGGTATGGGTCATGCAATAACTTTAGATTCGACAATTTATTGTGATGCAGTAACAAATGATGATGGAGTTCAATTGGAATACAGATGTTCTGGAACTCCAGCAGATTGCGTTAAAATGGCAGTTAGTGAAATACTAAATAAAAAACCAGATCTATGCGTATCGGGTATCAACCATGGTTCGAATTCGTCTATCAATGTGATTTATTCTGGTACCATGAGTGCTGCAATTGAAGCGGGAATTGAAGGTATACCAGCCATAGGCTTTTCCTTACTAGATTTTTCGTGGCATGCAAATTTTGAAGTATTAAAAAGTAATATAAAGAAAATCACTATGCAAGTTTTACAAAATGGATTACCAGATGGTGTAGTTTTAAATGTAAATTTTCCAAAATTAAACAAAAAAGAGTTTAAAGGAATTAAAATTTGCAGACAGGCAAGAGCCAATTGGGTTGAAGAATTTGATAAAAGAACCAATCCGCAAGGAAAAGAATATTATTGGCTCACAGGTAAATTTATCAATATGGATCACGGGGAGGATACCGATGTTTGGGCATTAGAAAACGATTATATTTCTATAGTACCAGTACAATTCGACTTAACTGCGCACCATTATATTCAAAAATTAAATTCATGGGATCTATGATAAAAAAGGAAATTTTAATCGGATTTATAGTAGCAATATTTGCCACAACAGGTGGTTTTTACTTGTATTTAGAATACGCTTCTAATTTTAGTTTTGAGGAAACTTTAAAATTAATTAATGAGGGAGACTTATATGGAAAAATTCTGGGTATTGCAGCATTACCAAATTTATTGGTCTTTTTTATTTATTTAAAAAAGAAACAAGATTTAAGAGCAAAAGGTGTGTTATTGGCAACTTTTTTTATTGCTTTATTAATTTTAATAAGTCAATTTGTTTAGTTTAAAGTGCTCATTTATAAATGAGTGTTATGGTATTTAATTTGAGATTTTAATTTGTATGAAATATTATATCATAGCTGGTGAAGCTTCAGGAGATTTACATGCGTCCAATTTAATGAAAGCACTTTTAGAACAAGATAATCGTGCTGAATTTCGATTTTGGGGAGGAGATCTAATGCAATCTGTTGGAGGTACTTTGGTAAAACATTATAAAGAGTTAGCATTTATGGGTTTTGCCGAAGTAATAATGAATTTACGTACTATTTTAGGGAATATAAAATTTTGTAAAAAAGACATTTTAAATTACAATCCCGAAGTAATTATTTTGGTAGATTATCCCGGATTTAATATGCGAATAGCAGCGTTTTCCAAACAAAAAAACATAGCGACGCACTATTATATATCACCTCAAATTTGGGCGTGGAAAGAAAATCGTATAAAAAATATTAAAAGAGATGTAGATCAAATGTATGTGATCTTACCTTTTGAAAAGGATTTTTATGAAAAAAAGCACAATTATCCTGTTCATTTTGTAGGCCATCCTCTATTAGACGCTATTGCGGATAGGGAACAGGTTGACCCAGATCAATTCCGTAATGAGAATCATTTAAGTGAAAAACCTATTATTGCGCTTTTACCTGGTAGCAGAAAACAAGAAATTTCTAAAATGCTGGCAGTTATGCTAAAAATGGTAGATAAATTTACCGATTATCAATTTGTAATTGCAGGAGCACCGAGTCAAGATTTACATTTTTATAAGCAAATTATTTCAAATACTAATGTAGCCATCGTTGAAAACAAAACCTATGACCTTTTATCATTGGCCAATGCTGCTTTGGTCACATCGGGCACAGCAACCTTAGAAACGGCTTTATTTAAAGTACCCGAAGTGGTATGTTATAAAGGGAATGCCATATCATATCAAATTGGGAAAAGATTAGTAAAAAATATCAAGTATATCTCTTTGGTCAACTTAATTTTAGATAAAAAGGCAGTTACCGAATTGATTCAAGATGAATTTAATGAGAAAAGATTAGAAGATGAGTTGTTTAAAATTTTAGACCATAAGAACAGAGAGAAAATCTTTGATATTTATTACGAATTAGAGCAAAAACTAGGAGGGAAAGGTGCCAGTAAGGCCACGGCAACATTGATTATTAAAAACTCGTAAATTATTTGGACTGTATTAAAATTACATTAAAACACTTATTATTAGATATTTACTAATGAGGTACAATTTTGAATATAAATTATTCAAAAGTCAAATTCAAAAAGACTCCTCGAGTACCAAAATAATCAATCGGACCAGTCCAAGGACTTGAATAAGGCACTCCTTCAGGGTCATACGAATACACAGCATCACGTACCAACTCATTGTTTATTGCAAAAACACCTCGAATAGAAGGTGAAAATTTAAAGAAGTATAAATAAAATTCCATACCGAAACCAACTTCGTACATGAAATTGCTAGATTTCATTCTAAATTCGCCTGCAAAATTATCATCTCCATTTTTTTCATTACTTGAAAAATTATAATCATATGATATACCACCAATAATGTAAGGGCGTATGTTATTTAATCGGTTTGTACTAAATTTTAATAGCAAGGGTAAATGCATATAAGTTCCTGAAACTTCTCTAACATTATCTCTTGTTCCCGGATGAATTGGTTGACCATTGGCCATCGCATCAATATTAGAATCAATAAAAGTTAATTCTTTAGTACCAGTACTCATCAAACCTGGTTCAAATCGAAGGTTAATATTTTTATGCAGGCGGTAGTCAATTACCAGTCCTAAATTAAATCCTATTGATTCTTTAACAGATACAAACATATCTGTTGGTGGAAGTGGATTTACAGGTGACTCTGGCCCATTTTGGGTAAAATAACTAATTTTATAACTGTTATTATTCACCCCTAAATAATAACCAAAATGCAATAGACGTTTATCAAAATTTGGTAAATATTCAATGCGTTCCTTTTGTGCATTAGCAACGGGAATGCCTAGTATAAAAATAGTAATATTTATTAAAATAAATTTTTTCACAAGTTTAGATTTACTTTATTGCTCGATAAATAGTTGCGGTTCCAAATGTTTGAGGATATATTTTTGAACTATTAAACCCTATTTTTAGTAATATATTGTTGAACTTTTCACCATAAGGAAAAGCAGCGGCAGATTCTGGTAAATATTGATATGCATTTTTATCTTGAGAAAATATTTTCCCAACAGTAGGAATAACATATTTTGAGTAAAAGGCAAACCCTTGTTTGATAGGAAATTTAGTTGGTTGAGAGGTTTCTAATACAACAAAAACACCCTTAGGTTTTAAGACCCTGTAAATTTCACTTAGTCCTTGCTCTAAATTTTCAAAATTTCTAACTCCAAAACCCACAGTTATAGCGTCGAAGGAATGATCGGAAAAAGGTAAGTTTTCGGAATCACCTAAAATCATTTCAATTTTATCCTCTAAATTCAAAGTGTCTATTTTTTTTCTAGCAACATCGAGCATGCCAACCGAAATATCCAATCCAGTTACTTTATCAATATTGGCCTGAGCCAGCATAATTGCTAAATCACCTGTTCCGGTTGCTATATCTAAAACATTTTTAGCTTTTTGGGTGCTTACAAAATTGATCACTTTTTTTCGCCAAGAAACATCAATTCCAAAAGTTAAAACTCTATTTAAAAAGTCATAATTTGAAGAAACATTATCAAACATTTGAGTAACCTGTTCTTTTTTACCCAGTTTTGATTCTTTATATGGAATAACTCTTTTTGACATTTCAAAAATTTGCGTAAAGATACTGATTCAAATAATATTTTAGGCTTTTATGAAAAAAAAGGAATTTATTTTATAAAACACTTGACAATGGGTATTTTGAGATTGTATATTTGCAGCCCATTTAACAAAATTGATTTTCACCATTTTAAAATATTATAAATGAAATTATCACACTTTCAATATGATTTACCACCAGAATTATTAGCAGAATACCCATCAGAACATCGTGATGAGTCGCGCTTAATGGTTATAAATCGAAAAGAAGAAACTATTGTTCACAAGCGTTTTAAAGATTTAGACTCCTATTTTGATGAAGGAGATATGATGGTATTTAATAATACAAAAGTATTTCCGGCAAGGTTATTTGGAAATAAAGAAAAAACTGGAGCAAGAATTGAAGTTTTTTTGCTTCGAGAATTAAATGCTGAAAGTAGATTATGGGACGTATTGGTTGATCCTGCAAGAAAAATTAGAATTGGTAATAAGTTGTTTTTTGGAGAAGACAGCGGCTTGGTTGCTGAGGTAATTGACAATACTACCTCCAGAGGTAGAACCTTGCGTTTTCTTTATGATGGTAGTTATGAAGAATTTAGAAAAAAACTGACTGAAATGGGAGAAACTCCTCTTCCAAAATATATCAAAAGAGAGGTAGAAACTTCTGATGAAGAAAGATACCAAACTATTTATGCCAAGCATGAAGGTGCTGTGGCAGCCCCAACTGCCGGTTTACATTTTTCTAAACATTTATTAAAAAGATTAGAAATTAAAGGAATTGACTTAAAAGAACTTACATTACATGTTGGATTGGGTACTTTCAATCCAGTAGAGGTGGAAGACTTATCGAAGCATCGCATGGATTCAGAAGAGGTTTTTATTCCTAACAATACGGTAGATGCGGTTAACAAGGCGATAGAATCTAAAAGAAGAATATGTGCGGTTGGTACTACGGTAATGCGGTCTATGGAAAGTTCTGTATCTTCGAGTCATCGTTTAAAACCTTTTGATGGATGGACAAATAAATTTATTTTTCCACCTTATGATTTCAGTATTGCAAATTGTATGATTACAAATTTTCATACACCTAAATCTACTTTAATGATGATGACCTCTGCTTTTGCTGGCCATGATTTGTTAAAAGAAGCTTATGTGATAGCGATCAAAGAAAAATACCAGTTTTATTCGTATGGAGATGCGATGTTGATTTTATAACATATTTAAACTAATTTAGAGCGTCCTTTTACGGGGCGCTTTTTTTATTAAAAAAACTCCTATTTATAGAAAGTTAATTTTTAAAATGGATTCTAAAAAAGATATAAGAGCCTTAAATAAAGAAGAATTACGCAACTTTTTTATTAGTCAAAAAGACAAAGCTTTTCGTGGGAATCAAGTCTATGAATGGTTGTGGCGTAAAGGAGCCCATACTTTTGAAGATATGACAAATATCTCTAAAGCAACACGAAAGATGCTTAGTGATAATTTCGTAATCAATCATATTGAGGTTGATAGTATGCAGCAATCTGTTGATGGCACCGTTAAAAATGCCGTTAAATTACACGATGGTTTGATTGTTGAATCTGTTTTAATTCCAACAGAAACTCGAACTACGGCTTGTGTTTCTAGTCAGGTGGGTTGCAGTTTAAATTGTACCTTTTGTGCTACGGCACGATTAAAAAAAATGCGAAACTTAAATCCTGATGAAATTTATGATCAGGTTGTCGCAACCGATAGACAAAGCAGGTTGTATCAAAATCACAAATTAAGCAATATTGTTTTTATGGGTATGGGCGAGCCACTACTCAATTACAAAAATGTTTTAAAGGCCATTGATATGATTACTTCAGAAGACGGTTTGGGTATGTCACCAAAACGTATTACACTATCAACAGTAGGATTACCAAAAATGATAAAAAAGTTGGCCGATGATGAAGTAAAATTTAATCTGGCAGTTTCTTTACATTCTGCAATTGATGAGGTTCGAAGTAAAATGATGCCCATAAACGAAAAATCTAATTTAGCAGATTTATTAGATTCTTTACAATATTGGTATTGGAAAACCAAGAATCAGATCACTTTTGAATATGTGGTTTGGAAAGGAATAAATGATAAGAAAAAAGATATTGATGCCTTAGTTAATTATTGTAAAAAAGTGCCTTCAAAAGTAAATATAATAGAGTATAATGCAATTGAAGAAGAAGGCTTTAAGCAAGCCGATAAAAAGGCCATAGATTATTATGTTCGCGAATTAGAAAGAAATAATATTACCGTTAATGTAAGACGAAGTCGAGGTAAAGATATTGATGCAGCTTGCGGTCAATTGGCAAATAAAACTATATAAAGGCATAAAAAAATCGCCCCGACCTCTCGGGGCGACGACTGGTTGAAATAAATCAACCAAAATCAACTAACCAAACCTTTTCTTTATATTTTTGGATACGTTTTTAATTATATTCTTCTAAAACGTATTCTATCTTTTATTGTTGTCTGTTTACCATGAGATTTTAAAAAATTAAATATTCTCTATGCGCAAACTAATTTTTTTCATACAATTTAACATAACAATACACTAGTATTTTGCTATGTGAATTTGGTGCAAAATAAAACCATCTTTTTCTAAATTTTCACAATCTAATGTTAAACTTATATCTGTAAATGATTTTTTAAAAGACACTTGGTCTGTATCAAATACAATATGTTATAAATCAATATCTGTGCCAATTTTTTTAAAAAAGCCTAAAAAAATGTTAATATGAATGTTACACGGTACATGAATAATTATAGAGTCTTTAAATAAAATCATAACACACTGTATTGCAGATATATAAAATATTAATCTAAATATATATTTTAAAGCATTCCTTATTAATATACTTTTTCATTCAAAAATTCGTTTTAATAAAGAGTATAATTTTTAATTTATTTGCTATGAAAAATGTACTTATTATTTTTAGTTTATTTATTATATCGGTAGCCGGATTTACCCAATCTTATGATGGGAAATATGACCAAAAGATTAATTTTGGTTATGAATTTTACGGTGAAGGATCGGGTATTAAGGCAACTTATGACTATGGTTTAAGCAATTTATTTTCTGTTGGTGCTGGATTTTCATATTTTTTAGACAACGGAGAAAACGATTATTCTTTATTTTTAAGAATGAGTCTGCACTTTGGCGATCTATTTGATTTACCTCCACAATTAGACATTTACCCGGGAGCTGAATTAGGGTATTTATCGAGGAGTGATATCGCTATTAATGGTTTTGTTGGTCTAAGATATTTCCTAACTAAAAAGATTGGTATTTATACCGAAATTGGCTCTACAGGTTCTGCGGGAATAAGTTATACATTTTAAAGCGTATGCAATTAAGGATAGAAAACATCATCTAATTGTTTGATATTTTTTATTTTGTAATAAAAATCCTTACCATTAATTCGATATACCATTATTGCTTCATTGTTTAAAAGTTCAAATGGTATTTTGTTTGTTATATCAGGAGCCTTATTACCATATTCACCAACTGCATCTTGATGCATATTCATATCTCCTTTTATCAATTTGGTCTTGGTACCTATTAAAATAAATTGATCTCCTCTAAAATCAGGTACTATTTTATATTCATGATTTTGAAAGAATATTGTAGGAAAGGTTAAATTTAATGTGCTTGCCTTACCAACCACTTTAATAGTAGTGCCACTAGTTCCTTTTTTGCCTCCAGTGAAATTAAAATATATTTTTTCTGTAATTTCAAACGGGACTTTGGTTGTGCCATTTTGAGTTTTACATTGTGAAAACCCAACCAATACGATTAATAACAATAAAAATTTACTTACTTTTTGTAAAATATTCATAACTTTTTTTATTTAATATGCTCTTTCTTTTTTCCCTTCATAAAAGTTTATAAACGCTCTATTAACAACTTTCATCCCGCCTTTGGTTGGGAAATTTCCGGTAAAATACCAATCACCTAAATTATTTGGACAAGCTTTGTGTAAATTATCAATAGATTGAAAAATAATTTTTATTTCGGCACTAATATCTTTTGTTTTTAATAATTCGGCAATTTTATCAGAAATTTGCTCTGCCGTAAAAGGTGCATAAACGGCCTTTACATAATTCTCGGTGTTCTCACCATCTGCATTAGCGGTACATTTTTGATATACCT
>CAYPHN010000004.1:0-29532 GCA_964410265.1 uncultured Flavobacteriaceae bacterium
TATTTATATAAAAGGAAGGTGTTTATTTTGTAAACCTTTTACTTTAATCAGCTTGTTAGATTTATAAGTCAACTCTTTTACGGTATCATTAATTATAACATACCAGACACCTTCTTTTTTGCCATTTTTATAATTTGCCACGGTAGTAATTTCTCCATTTGTATCAAATTTTAACCACTTACCTTGTAATTTAGTATTTTTAAAGTATCCGGTTTCTTTTACCTTACCATTTTCGTAAAAATAAGTTGCTTTGGTTAAATTATTTTGCTTTTCATATTTTGGATGTATACTTTGTCCAAATCCTATTTGTGCAATAAATAAAAAGAAAATTAATAAAGAGATGATATTTTTCATAGAATTATATTTTTCAGCTAACAATTTGATAACATAAAAATATAGAATTTACATTAAATAAACAAAAACTTTACAATTTATTAACATTAGAAATTGTAATAAAAATAGCTATTAGATGAAAAAGTTAAATTACTTTATTTAAAGTGAATGAAAATGTAGATCCTTGGCTCATGGTACTTTTAACAAAAACCTCTTGCTGATGCGCCTCGATAATATGTTTAACGATTGCCAATCCAAGTCCCGATCCGCCTTGGTCTCTAGATCTACTTTGATCAACACGGTAAAACCTTTCATAAAGTCTTGGGATATCTATTTCTTTGATACCTATGCCGTTATCTATAATATGAATAGCAAATGAATTTGGTTTGTGGTCAACCACACTAATCGTTGTTTGGCCATTAATTTTACCATAGTTAATTGCATTTGAAATAAGGTTAGTGAGCACTTGCTCAATTCTTTCTTTATCGGCTTTAACCAAAATAGGAGATTCATAAATTTTATCAAAGGTTAAAATAATATTCTTTTTTGCTGCTTTTATTTCTAATAGTTCAAAAACCTCAGTTATTAGTTTGATAATATTAAAAGATTCAAAATTTAATTGCATACCAGATTCAAGTTTTGTGATCATATCTAAATCTTTTACAATAAAGTTTAATCGATCTATACTTTTATTGGCTCTTTCCAAATATTTTTTTTGCAATTTTTTATTGTCAAAATCATCATCTAAAAGGGTGAGTAGATAACCTTGCGCTGTAAAAATTGGGGTTTTTAATTCATGAGAAACATTGCCTAAAAATTCTTTTCGAAAATCATCTCGATTGTGTAATTTTTCAATTTCTTGATGTTTAATTTGTGCAAATTCCTTTACTCTTTCTAAAAATATTTCAAAATCAGTTTCCAAATTATCCTCATTTAACGAAGGTTCATCTTCAAACAGGGTAGATTTATAGACTTTTTTTAATTGTGTATAAATAAATTGTTTGACACTTATTTTAAAAATAAAATAGATACTTATAAAAAAGATAAGAACAAAAATTAGTATTTTAAATACATCGTAATCAATACCAAACAATTCATAGGTTATAAAAACAAATAATAACAACACCAATATGATTAGTGCCGAAGTTTTTAAGGCCTGTTTATGTAATTGAATAAATTTCATGTCTTTAAATACAATAGTCCGTTATATAACAATTATTAAATATTGTAACCAATTAGTATTCATTTGTTTAATGCATAATTTAACAAGCATAACTCAAAATTACACGAAGTGTTGTATATAGTTTTGTAAAGTAAAACTTAGATTACAAATTTATATCCTACACCTTTAATCGTTTTGATATAGTCATCACCAATTTTTTCTCTTAATTTTCGAACGTGCACATCTATAGTTCTTCCTCCTACAACCACGTCTTGCCCCCAAACAGTTTTTAAAATAATTTCACGATAAAATACTTTATTGGGTACACTGGCCAACAAACACAACAATTCAAATTCCTTTTTTGGTAATGTTATTCTTTTCTCGTTTATTTCAACAAAATATTGATCTTTATTAATGATTAAACTCGGAAAAGATAAAATATTTTCAGTTTCAACTTCTTTATGTTTTAGCCTTCTTAATAAGCCTTTAACCTTACTAATCAACACTTTTGGTTTAACAGGTTTGGTTATATAATCATCTGCTCCAGCCTCAAAACCAGCAACTTGTGAATAATCTTCTCCTCTTGCAGTAAAAAATGCAATTACTACATTTTCTAAACCATCAAGCGCTCTAATTTTTTCACATGCTTCAATACCATCCATTTCTGGCATCATGATATCTAATAAAATCAAATGGGGTTCAACAACTTTTGCATTATTAACAGCTTCGAGACCATTGCTCGCTTTAAAAACCTGGTAACCTTCTTTTTTTAAATGATAGCCTACAATTTCGAGGATATCTGGTTCATCATCAACCAATAATATTTTGATGGTTTCATTTTTCATTTGGTATTGAATTAATTAAGGTTCAAAATTAATTAAAAAAAGCATTTAAATACACAGTTAACAATAACTTAATATAGTAACATTTAAGAGACCTTTTTATGATGTAAAAGTAAAATCATTTTTACGCTGCAATAATACTTGTTTTTCAATTTTGTCACATAAAATTTAATCAAATTAATTAACACAAAATGAAAAAAATTATTTTAAACGTATTTACATTAATGCTATTGGTTTTAGCAAGTTGTACAAGTAATGAAAAACCATTGATATTGGCAACTTGTAATGATGGTATTCAAAACGGTGATGAAACTGGTATCGATTGTGGGGGCTCTTCATGCGAAGCATGTATTGGTACAGTAGATGTAAAAGGAAGTATTAATACAAATACAACATGGACCAGCAACAACATTTATATTTTAGACGGTAAGGTGGTGGTTGAAGACGGGATTACTTTAAAAATAGAGCCAGGAACTATCATAAAAGGAAAGGAAGGCGTCGAATCTTTGGCTTCTGCTCTAATTATTGCCAGAGGAGGAAAAATTGATGCTATTGGTACCGCAGAAAAACCAATTGTTTTTACTTCTGTAAAAGACAACATTGAAGTCAACCAATTTTCAGGTAACAATTTAACGATAGCCGACAATGGTTTATGGGGCGGATTAATTATTCTTGGTAAAGCAAAAGCGTCGTTTAGTGGTGATGTTACTGAAGTCCAAATAGAAGGAATTCCGGCAACCGATATTTTTGGACTGTACGGAGGAGATGATGATGATGATAATTCAGGTGTTCTTAAATACGTTTCTATCCGACACGGAGGAGCGTTAATTGGTGAGGGTAATGAAATCAATGGTCTTACTCTTGGGGCTGTAGGTCGCGGAACAATAATAGATTATGTTGAGGTTGTTGCAAATTTAGATGATGGCATAGAATTTTTCGGGGGTACGGTTAACGCTTCTAATTTGTTGGTTTGGGCGCAAGAAGATGATGGATTAGATATTGATCAGGCTTACGCCGGAACAATTAGCAATAGCTTTGTAATTTTGGGTGAAAATTCTGACCACGGTTTAGAAATTGACGGTCCAGAAGGTTCTTACGCCGCACAGTTTACATTAAACAACATTACTTTAAAGGGAAATTTAAACACTTCAAACGGTGAGTATGCAGATTATAGAAGTCACGCCATGGGAACTTCTAATAATATATATGCTTATGGTTTTAAAGATACTTCAGATATTGAATTAGACAATGATGCCGTGGCAACAAATTATAATGATGGTCTACTGACTTTTGGTACTTGGCAAATTGTATTACCAAACGGGATTACAGATGTAAAGGGTTTATTTAAGAATAAAGCAGAAACTGTTATTGTTGAAGGTTTTGGTAACAATGCGACCTCTGTAACTGAAGGAGATGAAACCGTAGGAGCCAACTTAAATGAGTTCGATTGGACTTATGCAAATGCCCAGTCAGCTTACTAAAAAAAATCTATTAAATACTATTAGACAATTGCTCGCTTTTTCAAGTGAGCAATTGTCATAAATAATAACAACAGAAATGAAATTAAATTATTTATTCTTAATAATTTTCGGAATCACATCCAATTTAATAAAAGGACAAAAGGGCGAAATAACAGGCAACTTATTAGATACCGAATTTAATGATGTATTACCATTTGCAAATGTTTTGGTTAAAAACACTTCAATTGGCACAACTTCTGATTTTGAAGGAAAGTATGTAATAATTTTAGAACCAGGAGTTTATACATTGATTTTTTCTTTTATAGGCTACACCACAAAAGAAATTACAGAAGTAGTAATAAAGGATAATACTACAACCGAAGTTAATGTAAGTTTAAGTCCACTAAGCAATGAATTGGAAGAAGTAGTGGTAAGAGCTAAAACTGCTCAAAATACAGAAGCATCACTTTTAAACGTGCAAAAAAAATCTATTAATTTAATAGATGGTATTTCTGCGCAAACCTTTAAAAAAATTGGAGCAAGCAATTTGGCAACGGCGATTAAAACTGTACCAGGAGTTTCTATACAAGGAGGAAAATATGTTTATGTTAGGGGTTTGGGTGATCGGTATACCAAGTCTATTTTAAATGGTGTAGACATACCTGGTTTAGATCCGGATAGAAATACCATACAAATGGATATTTTTCCAACCAATATAATTGATAATATTCAAGTAGTGAAATCAGCAACAGCTAATTTACCAGCCGATTTTACCGGAGGAATGGTAAATATTGTTACTAAAGATTTCACCAATAAAGAAGCGTATAGTATATCCGCTGGAGCGGAATACAATCCGAAAATGCATTTCAATTCAAATTTTTTGAGCAGCAAAGGAAGTAAAACAGATTTCCTTGGTTTTGACAATGGTAGCAGGGAATTACCAATAAACAGAGCACAATATATACCGAAACCTTCAGATAATAATAGTTTACTATCCCAAATAACGCAAACTTTTAATCCTGAAATGAAGGCAAAAAAACAAACCAGCTTGATGAACTATAATTTTGGGTTTACAGCGGGTAATTTATTTGATATTGGGAATAATAAAAAATTAGGTTATCTGGCATCAGTTACCTATAAAAATGAATATATTTTTTACAAAAATTTTGAAAACGGGAACTATAGAAGATCGGCAGATAAATCGGTTAACGAGTTAGAGTTAGATAAGAATCAAAAAGGAGACCTGGGCAAAAATAACGTATTGTTAAGTGCCTTGGCAGGATTAACTTTAAAAACAGAAAAAAGTAAATATAAATTGACGGTTTTACATATTCAAAACGGTTTGTCTACCGCCGGTTACTTAGAACAACAAATTGTATTTTCTGATGCTGTTACCGTTTTTAAAGATAATATTGAATACAAACAAAGTCAAATTACGAATTTATTACTTTCAGGAAAACACAGTAGTGAAAGTGGTAATTGGCTGACGGAATGGAAATTATCTCCTACTTACTCTCGAATAGAGGATAAAGGTGTTAGGGTAACACCTTTTGAATATGATGAAGACACAGATGTTTATAGTATTAGTCCGAGTTCTGCAGGAAGCCCGGCAAGAATATGGCGTAATTTAGAAGAGATCAATGCGGTTGCTATTATCGATGAAATTTTTAAACACAAACTATTCAAACACCAGGCTAAATTATTATTTGGTGGAAACTTTACTTACAAACAAAGAGATTTTGGAATAGATAGTTACAATATAAGAGTTCGCGGTAATTTTGATGCTAATTTTAGAGGTAACGCAGATAGGTTATTAGAAGAGGAGAATTTATGGACAGTAAACACAAAAAAAGGTTCTTACATTGAAGGAAATTTTCAGCCCTCCAATACCTTTGATGCTGCCCAAACTATTGCTTCTTTATACGTTTCAGAAGAGTTTCAGATAAGTCCAAAATTAAAATCTATTGTTGGGATAAGATTTGAAAAATTTGATATGCTTTATACGGGTCAAAATAATAGAGCTGATATTGTTTTAGACAACCAAAAGGTTTTAGATAAAAGTGATATTTTTCCTTCGATAAATATAATTTATGGATTAAATGAAGAAACTAACTTGCGTTTTTCATATGCAAAAACTACGGCAAGACCATCTTTTAAGGAGGCTTCCATCACACAAATTTTCGACCCTTTGTCTAGCACAACTTTTAATGGAAATATTGAATTACAACCTACCTATGTAAACAACCTTGATTTTAGATTTGAAAAATTTGGTAGCAAAGCACAAATGTTTGCAGTAAGTGCATTTTTTAAACAATTTACAGACCCAATTGAATTGACCTATTTTTTATCTGCAACGGATCAATTTCAGCCTAGAAATTTGGGGTCGGCTCTTGTTTATGGTGCTGAATTTGAAATGAGAAAGAATTTTGGATTTATCAATGACAATTTGGAAGATCTAAGTTTAAAAATGAACTTTTCTTTGATTCAATCTTCATTAAAAATGGATGCAGCAGAGTTAGAATCGAGAAGGTTGGGTTTAAGAGACGGTGAAATTTTAAAAGACACTCGTGTGTTACAAGGCCAATCACCATATTTAATTAATATTGGTTTAGATTACGGTAATGATTTGGGCTGGCAATTGGGTTTGTATTTTAATACCAAGGGAGAAACCTTGCAAGTAGTTGGTAATGGTGAAGTTCCGGATGTTTATACCATGCCTTTTTATAGTTTGAATTATGTAATGAATAAGTCGTTTGGTAAAAATAATAATTCCAATATAAGTTTTAATATAAAGAATATTTTAGATGATAATATTGAAAGTCATTTTCAATCTTATAAAGCAACGGATCAAATTTTTTATAAAGTAAGTGAGGGCAGAAGTTTTTCTTTGGGCTATACATACAAATTTTAAGATGTTGAAATCTAATTTTTAAACCGCGCTTTGATGGTGGATTTTTTATGCTTACATTTTATTATTAAACGTATTAATAATATAAAATGGTCAACACAAATCAATTAAAGAATATTCTGTTTTTAGATATAGAAACGGTTCCGGAGAAGCGCTCTTTTGAGGAGTTGAATACTGTAAAGCAGGACTTGTATGCACAAAAAACTCAGTACCAACGTAAGGAGGATTTTACAACAGAAGAATTTTATGATCGTGCTGGTATTTGGGCTGAATTTGGTAAAATAGTATGTATTTCGGTGGGTTTTTTTGATGGTAAAGAAGGTGATTTAACTTTCAGATTGAAATCGTTTTATCATCTTGATGAAATAAAAATATTAAGAGATTTTAAGTCTATTTTAGAAACATATTTCAATAAAAAACAACATGTATTGTGTGCGCATAATGGTAAAGAATTCGATTTCCCATATATCGCCAGAAGAATGATTATCAATAAAATTGAATTGCCTGAAAAGTTGAACTTATTCGGTAAAAAACCATGGGAAGTAGCACATTTAGACACTTTAGAGATGTGGAAATTTGGTGATTATAAGCACTATACATCCTTAAATTTATTGACCAATATTTTAGGAGTTCCTTCCCCAAAAGGAGACATTGATGGCAGTCAGGTAGCTAAGGTTTTTTATAAGGATAACGATTTAGAACGAATTGCTGTTTATTGTGAAAAAGACACCCTTGCAGTTGCTCAAGTTTATTTGAGATTTATGAATTTAGATATTTTAAAAGATAAACAGGTGGTTAGGGTTAGTAATTAAGCACCTGCGAAGACGCTTGCGTGATGATTCGACTTCACGAGGAGTTCTTCCGGTGAAAACGGGAAGAACAACGAGGTGATCTGGAGGTATTTGGATATGAAGAGATCGCCACGCTCCATTGCATTTCACTCGCGAAGACGATTAACGTATGGTTGGTTTTCACGAGGAGTTCTTCCAATGGTAATTGGGAGAATGACGTGGTGATCTGTTTGTTTTGAATAAGTTGAGATCGCCACGTTCCATTGCATTGCACTCGCGAAGACGCTTGCGATAGGATCTTATACTACTCCATTTTCACAGATAATTCTAACCAGCGCTCTTCTTTAAGTTCAAGATCGGTTGTAATTTGTTGTAATTTTATGGAAGTTTCATTGATTTTATCAACTTCAATTTCATCCTTATTAAACTGACTTTCAATCTGCTCTTTTTTCTTTTCTAAATTGGCGATATCCTTTTCTAACTTTCCAAATTCACGCTTTTCTTGAGAACTTAATGAACCGATAGTTGGTATAGACTTTCTGGTGTCTTCTTTTTTTAGAAGATCTTTATTTGATGAAGGTTTAGAGTCTTCATAAACTCGATAATCGGAATAATTTCCGGGGAAACCCGTAATTTTACCTTCGCCTTCAAAAACAAATAAATGATCAACGATTTTATCCATAAAATAACGATCATGCGAAACGACTAATAAATTACCTGGAAAATCTAATAAGAAATCTTCAAGAACCTGTAGAGTAACTATATCTAAATCGTTAGTGGGTTCATCTAAGATTAAAAAATTAGGATTCTGAATCAAAACGGTACATAAAAACAAGCGTTTTAATTCGCCACCAGAGAGTTTTTCAACAAAATCATATTGCTTTTTATTATCAAACAAGAATTTTTCTAAAAGCTGACCAGCACTAATTTTTCGACCTTTCGTTAATGGAATATATTCACCATATTCTTTAATTACTTCAATAACTTTTTGACCTTCCTTAATATGAATTCCGCTTTGGGTATAGTACCCAAACTTCACTGTTTCACCTATTACTACACGTCCAGAATCTACCTGTAAGGAACCCGTAATGATATTCAAAAAAGTAGATTTTCCAGTTCCATTTTTTCCGATTATTCCAATGCGTTCACCACGTTTAAAAACATAATCAAAATCTTGAAATAGATTTTTATCATCGAAACTTTTAGAAATATAATGCAGTTCAAGAATTTTACTGCCCAAACGCTCCATATTAATTTCTAACTGTACTTTGTGGTCTTGTCTTCGTTGGTGTGCCTTTTCTTTAATGGCGTAAAAATCATCGATACGTGATTTTGATTTGGTGGTACGTGCTTTTGGCTGTCTGCGCATCCAATCCAGTTCTTTTTTAAACAAGTTTTTTGCTTTACCAATGGTAACTTGTTCTAAGGCGATTCGCTCTTCTTTTTTTTGTAAAAAGTAAGAATAGTTACCTTTATACCTATATAATTTCCCCTGATCTAATTCAATAATATCATTACAAACTCTTTCTAAAAAATAACGATCGTGCGTAACCATAAAAAGAGTTACCTTTTCTTTAATCAAATATTTTTCAAGCCATTCTATCATTTCTAAATCCAAATGATTTGTAGGCTCATCCAGAATAAATAAATCGGGTTTATGGATAAGAATTAAGGTCAAAGACAGGCGTTTTTTTTGTCCACCAGAAAGTAAACTTACTTTAAGATCTAGGTCACTTAATTTAAGTTTAAATAAAATTTGCTTGTATTGTGTTTCAAAATCCCAGGCATGATTTTGCTCCATCAAATCAAATGCTTTCTGATAAGCATCTGCATCTTCAGGATTTTTTAAAGCATTTTCGTATTGTTCAATTACTTTTAAGGTTTCATTATCTGAGTTAAATATAGTTTGTTCAATAGTTAAACTTTCATCGAGATCATCCTTTTGAGATAAGTAGGCTATTTTTAAACCTTTACGGATAACAATTTGTCCGCTATCGGGCACATCTACTCCAGCAATAATATTAAGAAGTGTAGTTTTACCTGCCCCATTTTTAGCAACGAAGGCTATTTTTTGGTCATTATTAATACCAAAAGAGATATCTTGGATTAAGACTTTATCTCCATACGATTTTACGATATTTTCTACTGATATTAAGTTCACAGGGTGGTTTTTTGCAAAGTAAAGGAATAATTTTTATTCGTGAGCCTCTAAAAAAGTAATTTCAATTTTTTTAGTTAGTCGAACCCGCCTTCTTGGCGAGGCGAGCTAATCCCAATTTTTTCAGCAGGATCTTTGTTAATCTTTTTTAGGGTTTAATTCCCCGATGTTTGTGTCGAAATAAAAAAAGGAACTCCTATTTGATACCTCGTATACTCAACACATTTAGGTTTTTGGGAATTTTGACCAATTTATTTTTTCTTTATCAAGGCAAAATTTTCAAGCATAGCCGTAGCTACGGTTTAAAATTTTAACACAGGGAAAGGGAAAAATAAAGAGTAAAAAAACCGAAAAGCTATGTGTGTTGAGTATATCCTTTGGTCAAGGTAGTTCATCACTTAAGAAACTTGGCAGTCATAAAATATACAAAAAGTGATGATAGTACATCATCACTTTTATTTTAAAGCTGGTATTCAGTCGTTTATAATTTTTATATATTTATCCTACGACCTCAAAAAAAATGAGATTATTTATGGCAAATTGTTAATCAAAGTTGTCAAATCTGCTTGAGATATTGGTTGTAAACTCGTCATTACTTCTATATGATCATCAACGATTGTGGTTCCTTGTATTGCATAGTGTATTTGACCTGCAATTTCTGTAATCATAATAAAATGTACTTCTTGACCAACAGGGATTAATCCATAATGCTCTGTAAACATTTCTAAAGTTTCATCATAAATATCCATTCTTGCCAATCCGTTTTCACCGTCATACGATAGATATACTACAGCATTATTACCGTCATAACCATTAGGAACATCTACAAATATATCTGTTAATTGTCCTGTAAAGTTGTACCATCTATCAAGGTTTGTCCAGCCAAATCCACTCATATCAAAAACAGAATACATAACCCACATTCCTGTTTGCCCATCTTCTTCTATACCTTCTGCTCGGTCATTCTCACCATCATTATCTCTCATCTGCTTCTCTCCAAAGATCTTCGTCTTGCAAGTCATCTCCTGCTCTAAACACGTTCATTGATTCAAAGTCTGAAGGGTCAATTTCTCTACTTTCAATAGTAATTGGTAGTAAAACTTCTAATGGATCTCCGTTTTGTTTAGCATTTACAAAAAACTCTCCAGCAGATTTTAAGGCTTCTTCATCGCCATTTGGCTTTTTCCCTTTGGTTGACATATTTTGCAATACCATTGCTCCTTTGTCGTAAATTTCTATGAGTTCTACGTCAATATTTCCTGTAACTGGAGTTCCGTTTAAGCCAATTGCATTTGGAGGAAAAATAACTCTTGTACCTTGAGAACCTGTAATAGTTCCTCCAACCGAAGCGTCTATAACAAAATTTTGTACTGCATCACTTCGGTTATCTTTAAAGCGTTGGTTTAGTGCTTCTCCGTCTGGTTGTGGTTCTGGTTGCGGTTCATTGTCTGAATCGCAACTTGTTAGTATTAATAAAATGATTAAAGTTCCTCCTAAAAGATTCATAATTGATTTCATAGCATTTCTAAATTTTAAATTTTATTTACTTTCTTCTGCTTCTAATTTATGCAGAACTATTATTATTCTAACTCTTTTAACTAAATTGTATTGTATATATTGTTATCTTTTTTAAAGATTGGAAAAAATATAAAAAAAACCTTTGAAAGTATTTTTGGTTCTAATAGATTAGAAGTATAACCCAGTTTTTACGGTAAATCGTTAATCAAAGTTGTCAAATCTGCTTGAGATATTGGTTGTAAATTCGTCATTACTTCTATATAATCATCAACAATTGTTGTTCCTTGTATTGCATAGTGTATTTGACCTGCAATTTCTGTAATCATAATAAAATGTACTTCTTGACCAACAGGGATTAATCCATAATGCTCTGTAAACATCTCTAAAGTTTCATCATAAATATCCATTCTTGCCAATCCGTTTTCGCCGTTATATGATAGATATATTGCTGATTTAACGTGATTTCGACGTAACGAGTAACTTAATTATTAGC
This sequence comes from uncultured Flavobacteriaceae bacterium, assembly GCA_964410265.1. GTDB lineage: Bacteria > Bacteroidota > Bacteroidia > Flavobacteriales > Flavobacteriaceae > Lutimonas. The sequence goes on from CAYPHN010000004.1 coordinate 11,666, forward strand.
ATGTTAGATGTTTACGTTTTTGCGAAGGAGGTACGACTGTGGCAATCTGTTTTTTAATGAATAGGCTGCCATACTGAATCAAGTTCAGCACAGGCTATTTTATTGAAATAAGTAAAATTCGCAGAGAACGAATTTTATATAATTAATTAGATGTCAGGGTGTTTTATGATTTACATCTAATTCACACTAATTAATTATTTTTTTACTATCCTTTAAATTCATATTTAAAATCTTGTTGGTATTTATCCCAGGCTTCTTTGGTAGTAATGTCATTGTGGGTATCATTTACAAATAGTTTTAAATACAATTCTAATTGCGCCGGTGTTTTATAACCTGTAATAGGGGCAATTACATCACCTTTTTCATTGAAAAATATAATAGTAGGGTAAGCTCTTACTTGTAAAGCTTGAGACAATTGGTGTTGTGCATTGCGACTATTTTCTTTGGAGACATCATAATTTGGATTTCCAAAATTCTGACCTTTATACGCAATATCCTCATTACCCTCTGCATTAAATTTAACAGCATAGTAATTATCATTTACGTATTTTACTACATCGGTATTTTGAAAAGTATTTTTATCGAGCATCTTACATGGTCCGCACCAATTGGTATAGGCGTCCATCATAATTTTTTTAGGATTTTTAGCCTGAGCGTCAAGGGCTTCATTCATACTCATCCAATTAATTTCTGTGTCCTGCGCTACTAGGTTTAATGTAATAAACATAATTACCAGAGCAATAAATATATTTTTCATGTTTATTTTTTAATTTAATTGTAAAAATAGTTGCAAAGAAAACATTGAAATTACAAATAGATGCATAAAATTATGTTAAATGCTTTTTTATCTAACTTAAATCAATCCTATTTATTTTACACCGTGCATTAATTTTTTCATCATTGGAGTTAATGCCATAATAAATAACCCAGCAACAATAGGTATAATTGTAAAAATTAAAAAGAAGGTCGTCATAGAATATTCTACTGTTATTTTATCAATTAACCCTCCTATAGACCCGGCTAGTTTATTGCCAATTCCAACAGCGATGTACCATAACCCAAACATCATCCCTATTTTCGCAGCAGGCACTAATTTTGATACGTAAGACAGGCCTACCGGCGATAAAGTCAGTTCACCAAGGGTATGTAATAAATAGGCTAAAATTAACCACATAATACTAACCGATGCGGTTTGAGCTCCTTGCGGTATTGTTGAAGAACCATAAGCCAAAACGCCAAAACCTAAACCAAGTAAAATAAGACCAATACCGAATTTTACTGTGGCAGGAGGATTATATTTACTTTCCCAAATTTTTGCAATTAAAGGGGCAAAAGTAATAATATAGAAAGAATTTAAAATACCAAACCAAGATGCAGGTATTTCAGTAGATTCTTCGCTAAATTGATTTTTTAACATCCACAATACAAGAAACCAAATTATCGCAAAACTAGTTCCCAAAAAAACATTAGCTAAAGTATATTTATTAAAAGTAATTTGAAATAGTTTTAAAAGCACATAAGTTATTATTGCTAGAGGAACGATTGTAAGTAAGGTATTTGCAACTCTAAATATGTTGGCGGAATTACCTATCAAAACTCGATCAGTATAATCGTTAGCAAAAATAGTCATTGAACCGCCTGCTTGTTCAAAAGCAGCCCAAAAGAAAACGGTAAAAAAGGCTAGAATACCAACTACAATATATCTGTCACGTTGTATAAGACCTTTGGTAACGTGTTCTTTTTCAGCCTCTTGATTTATTTCAGTTTTATCATTAGCATCTTTTTGCTTACTTGGAGGAATTCCAATATTCCCAAAGATACCTTGGGCAAACCAAAATTGTAAAACGCCGAAAAACATAAAAATTCCAGCCAGACCGAAACCTAAATGCCAACCTTGTGTTTCACCAATATAACCGCAAAGCATGATACCTAAAAAGGCACCTGCATTTACACCCATATAAAATATGGTAAAGGCGCCATCTTTCTTTTCTTGGGCATGTATGTAAACACCATTAATAATCGAAGTGATATTTGGTTTAAACAAACCATTTCCTGCAACTAAAAGACCAATTCCTGCGTACAAACCCCATGGAGTATCCATTGCCATGGAAGCATGACCCAAAGTCATTATTAATGCTCCGAGAGCAACAGCCCATCGATAACCCAATAACTTGTCGGCTAAAAACCCACCAATAATCGGGGTAAAATATACCAACATGGTATAGGTACCATAAAGTCCCAATGCTTCTTCTCTAGACCAAGCCCAACCTCCTTTATCAAAGGATGAAACTAAAAATAAAACTAAAATGGCTCGCATACCATAATAGGAAAAACGTTCCCACATTTCTGTAAAAAACAAAATAAACAAGCCACTTGGGTGACCGAGTAATAGTTTTTGGTTCATTTCAGAACCTTCAAATTTAAAAGTTGCCATAAAAAAGTTGATCTAATTATATAAAAAAACCTCATCAAGTATTTTGATGAGGTTTATAATTTTAAGCTATTTCGGTTTCTTTTTCTAATAATTCTGCTTCTGTAAATTCATGTTCGTTGTCTTCAGCACCGTGTGTAAGAGCCTTAAGTTTATTAACAAACAGCAAAACAAGGAGTCCAAAAACAATGGTAAAAATAGCAATTCCGGTGAAAACCGTAAACTCGCCGTATTGAGAAGCAGACTCCCCAAGCAACCCTGCTAGTTTGTTTCCAATACCGGTCATGGCAAAATAGATACCCATCATGATAGATGCGTATTTTAATGGAGCAAGTTTGGTTATATAGGACAAAGCAACTGGCGATAAACTTAATTCACCAATAGTATGGAACAAATAAGCCAGTACTAACCAATACATAGCCGAAGAACCATTTGACTCATATTGTCCAGCTGCCGCCGACATAAATAAAAATCCTGTACCCATAATAATTAGCCCAATTGCCATTTTAAAAATTGAAGAAGCGTGTTTTCCTTTTAATTTACGTTTGGCCCAGTATCCTGCAACGACAGTACCTAAAACAATAATAAAAAAGGCATTTAATGATTGAAACCATGATGCCGGTACTAACCATCCCATTAACATTCGATCGGTTTTTTCGGAAGTATAAATATTCAACAAACCACCAGCTTGTTCAAAAGCTCCCCAAAATACGATTACCAATAAAAATGAAATAAATAGAACAATAATTCTATCTTTTTCAATTTTGGTTAAAGGCTTGTTTAAAATAGCTTGATCTGACTCAGATTTTGAATCGCCTAAAAAATTACCTACATTTAATAAATAAGGTTGTCCAAAATAATAAACGATCATACCTAATGCCATTCCAATTCCTGCCAAACCAAAACCATAATGCCACCCAATAGTTTCACCAACATATCCAACAATTAAACTAGATAAAAACGCACCTACATTGATACCAATATAAAATATTGTAAAACCTTTATCTCTACGTATATCTCCTTCTGGATACAAGCCACCAACCATGGTAGAAATATTTGGCTTGAGTAAACCTACACCAATAATTATTAATCCTAAACCAGAATAAAAGGCCCACATTTCTGTGTATGCTAAAATGCCATGACCCAAAATTAAAATGGTTCCACCAACCAAAACCGATTTTTTTTGACCAATAAATTTATCTGCAATATATCCCCCGGGAATTGCCATTAAATACACCAGCATGGTATACCATCCGTATAATTGTAATGCCTCCAAACTACTCCAACCAAGTCCATCATTTACCTCGGTAGTTTGTGCTACCAAATATAAAGTTAATATTGCTCGCATTCCGTAATATGAAAAGCGCTCCCACATTTCTGTAAAAAATAGCACAAATAAACCTACAGGGTGGCCTAATATTTCTTTTTGATGTGGCTTTAATACAGTTGTTGACATATAGTTTACGTTTTAATGATTAAAATTTTATTCGTGAGACTCTAAAAAATCAATTTCAATTTTTTAGTAAGTCGAACTAATCCCGCTTTTACAGCGGGATCAAAGTCCAGTCCGTCAACTGACGGATGGGGTTTAATACCTTTTATTTAAAAAAAAGTTATTTTTTCCCTGTTTTTATTTTTTGTAACTGTTGAATATCCAATAAATCTTTTGCCCTTTTACTTTTACCTCCTCACTTTCTTTAAAAGCTTCATTAAATGATTTGTTTACAGAAAATTTAGTAATTAATTCTAAATTTAAATCAGCTGGTGAAAATTTCACTGAAATATTTTGTTCTTGTTTATAAACCTCTTTTGGGAAGTCATTCAAACGATATCCCATATTATTAAAAACTAGTAATAATTTATTTAAATTCTTCTGAGTTGTTTCTATCCAAAAATCTACATCGGCAGAATGTCTTTGATAACCATGAAAATTTACTGCACCACCTCCAACCATTAGCATTCTAACTTTATTTTTATTAGTTAATTCTAAAAAAGTATTTATTTTTTCTTCCCACTGCATTTTATTCAGGAATTTCAATGATAAAATTATTTGTTTTTTCTTTTTTAACTTTTGTAGGGAAATTTTTTAAGTTTTGAATCAATTGTAAAAAAGCGTAAAACCGGTCTGTTTTAGATAGTTTTAAAAAAGCTTCTTGTTGTGCTTTATTACTTTGCTCTTTGGTTTGAAACTTTAACTCCATTATAATTTTTTCTCGATAAATTTAGTCATTTTTTTGAAAAGATGAAATCTGGTGTTTTCTCCTTCGTAAATACCATGGGTTCTATCGGGGTAACTAAAATAATCAAATTGTTTATTTGCTTTGATCAAAGCGTTTACCATTCGCATAGAATTTTGTACATGCACATTATCGTCTCCGGTACCGTGTATAAGTAGATAATCACCTTTTAACAAGCTTACAAAATTAATGGGTGAATTTTCGTCATAACCACTTGGGTTTTCTTGCGGAGTTTGCATATAGCGCTCGGTGTATACGGTATCATAAAAACGCCAAGATGTTACTGGAGCAACTGCAATGGCCATTTTAAAAACATCAGCACCTTTGGTAATTGCCAACGAACTCATATAGCCACCATAACTCCAACCCCAAATCCCAATTCTTTTGGCATCAATATATTTTCTCTTACCAAGTTCTTTGGAAGCTTCTATTTGATCTTCAATTTCATATTTACCTAATTCTTTATAAATAACCTTTTTAAAATCCCTACCTTTAAAACCAGTTCCTCTACCGTCAACACAAACTACAATATAGTCTTTTTCAGCCATCATTTGATGCCAGTAATCATGCCGCCAAACATTTCCCCATCGATTAGTAACTTGTTGTGATCCAGGGCCCGAATATTGAAACATTAACATGGCATATTCTTTGTTTGGGTCAAAATTAGTGGGTTTAATCATCCACATATTGAATTCGCCATTTATAGTTTTTAGAGTAGAAAACTCTTTAGGAGATAAATTGTATTTATTTAATTTTTTAGATAGATTTAAATTATTTTTAATTTCTTGTATTTCTTTTCCGGTTTTAGCATGCACTAAAGTGTATAGCGGAGGTATACTTACACTGGAATAGGTGTTTATAAAATAATTAAAACTATTACTAAAAGCGGCACTGTTATTACCAACGGACTTGCTTAATTTTAGTTTGTTTTTTCCGTTGATTTTTATGGCATAAATACTTCTGTTTATTGAACCTTCTTCGGTTGATTGGTAGTAAATCTGTTTAGTTTTATCATTAAATCCGTAATATTTAGTTATTTCCCAAGGACCTTTGGTAATTTGATGGATTAATTTACCATGATTGGAATAGTGATAAATATGGTTAAACCCATCTTTTTCGCTTGTCCAGATAAAACTATTATTCTTTAAAAAAGTTAAGTCATCGGTTATATCAACAAAAGCAGCATCTTTTTCATTTAAAACTAATCGGCTTTGTAAAGAATTAGCATCTACAAATATTAAGTTTAAATTATTTTGATGACGATTTAAAGTAATAACCGACAAGGTATTATCTTCTTTAGTCCATTGAATTCTAGGAATATAATACTGTTTGTTTGTTCCTAAATTTAAGACAGTGTTTTTTTCTGAATTTAAATTGTAAAGATGCAAACTTACTATAGAGTTTTTTTCACCTGCTTTAGGATATTTAAACACTTCCTGACTTGGGTATAAATTATCACCATATATATCCATTGAAAATTCAGGAACTTCACTTTCATCAAATCGTATATATGCTATTTTGTCGGAAGTTGCATTCCAATCAAAGGCTCTTACAAAACTAAATTCTTCTTCATAAACCCAATCTGTTATACCATTTATTATTTTATTTTTTTCACCATCAAAAGAAATTTGCGTGGTTTTAGAAGTTTCTAAATTTTTAATGTATAAATTATTTTTATAAACAAACCCTATTTTATTTCCATCAGGCGAAAAAGTAGGTTCTTGGATAGATAAATCTGAAATTGATTCTAATTTTTTAGTTTTAATATGATAAACATAGTATTTACCAACTTTTGAATGGCGATAAATTTTGTTTATATCGGTTCCGATAATAAGTTTTGATTCATCTTTACTAAAAGTATAATCATCAAAATATTTAATACCTGCCAAATCATTTCCAGTAACAATGGTTTCTACCTTTTTTAAAGTAGCATAATCATATTTGTCTAGATAAGTTCCAAAACTGTTTTGATTTAAAATGGTGTAGAAATCACCGTTTTCCATGGCTTGAAATGACTCTAATCCCTCTGTACGGAAAGTTCCATTAACCCAAATATCGTTTAAGTTAATATCTTGTTTTTGAGCAAAAAATGTTGTTGTAAATGCAAGAAAAAGAATAAGTATTTTTTTCATTATGATAATTTGAAATAATAACTTGTCAAGTTTACGCAAAATAAATTATTTTTATATTAAAATAAAGAGAAACTTTACGTGCACCAAGACCATCTCTAAAGATGTTTATTGGTAAATAATTTGGAGAAAATATAATAAATTATGAATTACTGAAAAATTAGATTTTTAAGATGACTATTTTATAGAAAAAGACTTTATTCTTTAAACTTAAGTCATTAATAATTATGGTTGTATTGTTTATCTTTGTCGCTGAAAAGAATAAAGTAAATGTCAAAAACAGTAACAGGATTTTCAAAATTATCAAAAGAAGAAAAAATTAACTGGCTGGCCAATAATTTTTTCAGCAATGTTAAAGAAGGCATTAAAACCTTAAAACAATATGAAAATCACGATCAAAAATTGCAGCAATTACATGATGAATTTATAGAAAATACAATTTCAAATTTTTATGTACCCTATGCCATAGCTCCTAATTTTATTATCAATAATAAAGCCTATACTATACCTATGGCCATTGAAGAAAGTTCAGTGGTAGCAGCGGCTTCTTTGGTTGCTAAATTTTGGAGTACGAAAGGTGGATTCAAGGCAAATGTAATATCCACTACAAAAGTTGGTCAAGTACACTTTATGTATTCGGGCGATTCTGATGATTTGATAGATTATTTTAATCAAACGAAACCCCTATTGATTGAAGCTACAAATGGCATTACAACCAATATGCGTAAACGCGGTGGAGGTATTTTAGATATTGAACTTCGTAATAAAACTTCTCATTTAGATCAATACTATCAACTGCATGTAACTTTTGAAACTGCCGATAGTATGGGTGCTAATTTTATCAATTCGTGTTTAGAAGCTATTTCTGAAAAATTTAGAACAGATAACCTTAAAAACTCTGAGCAAGACATTAAAATCGTTATGAGTATCTTATCTAATTATGTTCCTGAATGTTTGGTAAGAGCAGAAGTTAGTTGTGATATTGTTGATTTTTTTACAGAAAACCCTGCATATTATGCACAAAAGTTTGTAGAAGCTGTACAAATTGCGAATATAGAACCATATAGGGCGGTTACCCACAATAAAGGTATCATGAACGGTATTGATGCTGTAGTTTTAGCTACAGGAAATGATTTTAGAGCGGTAGAAGCTGGAGCGCATGCTTATGCAGCCAAATCTGGTACCTATAAAAGTTTGACCAATGCCAAAATTGAAAATGGGAAGTTTTATTTTTGGATTGAAATTCCATTATCACTTGGAACCGTTGGAGGTTTAACCAAATTACACCCTTTAGCAAAACTCTCTTTAGAAATATTACAAAACCCTTCCGCTAAGGAATTAATGCAAATTATTGCCGTTGCCGGATTGGCTCAAAATTTTGCGGCACTTAAAGCCTTGACAACCACAGGTATTCAGCACGGACATATGAAAATGCATTTGATGAATATTTTAAATCAGCTAGAGGCTAATTTGAATGAAAAAAAAATTATAAGTTCTCAATTAGAAAACAAAACGGTGTCACATAATACTGTAGCAAAGGCATTGCATCAATTGAGAATTGAGAACTGATATAGCATTTATTTATTCGTAAATAATAATTTTCTATAGATCATAATGAAATTTTACTTTGAATATTATGTATCTTTGATAAGAATAATAATAACTATTTAAAATCACATAATTATGTCATTTCAATTACCAAAATTACCATATGCTTATGATGCTTTAGAGCCTCATATTGATGCACGTACTATGGAAATTCACCATAGTAAACACCATAACGGATATACAACCAATTTAAATAATGCGATCTCAGGATCTGATTTAGAAGGAAAATCTATTGAAGATATTCTTGAAAATTTAGACATGAGTAATGCGGCTGTTAGAAATAATGGAGGCGGTTATTACAATCACGATCTTTTTTGGCAAGTAATGTCGCCTAATGGCGGAGGAGAACCAAGTGGTAATGTTGCTTCTGCAATTCAAGAGGCATTTGGATCTTTTGATGCTTTTAAAGATGCTTTTTCAAAAGCGGCTGCAACAAGATTTGGATCTGGCTGGGCTTGGCTATGTGTGCATAAAGGAGGCAAGGTTGAAGTTTGTTCTACACCAAATCAAGACAATCCGTTAATGGCTGATACAGGTTGTAACGGTACACCAATTTTAGGTTTAGATGTTTGGGAACACGCCTATTATTTAAATTATCAAAATCGTCGTCCGGATTATATCAATGCATTTTTTAATGTGATTAACTGGGAAGAAGTTTCGAAACGATATGAAAGCGGTAAATAAAAATCCAATATAAATGTAAGTTAAACCACGGATTTTTATCCGTGGTTTTTTTATTCTATAATTTATAACAACAAATTAAGCAACACGCTAATGTTAAATTATTTAGATAATGGGATCTAGAAATATTGCATTTTTATTGGCATTTATTGCGGCAATAATTTACGGCATTAGCTTTACCGTTGCTAAAGACGTAATGCCCCTTTATATAAAACCTTATGGTTTTATTTTTTTAAGAGTAATGGGAGCAACTTTAGTTTTTTGGTTTGTAGGATTTTTTATAAAAAAGGAAAAAATAATTTTACATGATTATTTACGTATAATATTAGCTTCTGTTTTTGGAATTGCTTTAAACATGTTGGCATTTTTTAAAGGATTGAGTTTAACCACCCCCATAAGTGCATCGGTAATTATGGTAACTACTCCTATAATGGTTTTAACTTTTGCCACGATATTTTTAAAAGAAAAAGCAACAAAGAAAAAATTACTGGGAATTTTTATTGGTATGTTTGGAGCAATATTACTTATCGTTTATAGTCGCAATCAAAACACAGCTACTAATGCCTCATTAGGAAATTTATTGGTGTTTATAAATGCATCATCTTATGCTATGTATTTGATATTGATAAAGAACTTAACTAAAAAATACCACCCTTTAACATTAGCAAAATGGATTTATTTGTTTGGATTATTAATGGTTATTCCCTTTGGGTTTTCTGAATTCAATGCAATAAATTGGAATATCATTCCATCTAATGCTTTATATAAAATTGGTTTTGTGGTGTTATTTACAACCGTTTTGACCTATATGTTCAATTTATTTGCAATTAAAAAATTAAAGCCTACAACCTTGAGTATTTTTATTTATTTACAGCCTGTAATCGCCAGTACTTATGCATTAATAGTTGGAAGTGATTCGATAGATGAATTGAAAATAATAGCAACTTTACTAATATTTATAGGCGTTTATCTAGTAACAAGAAAACCTAAAGAAGAGGTGCAATAATGAAGCTTTCGACTTTATTAGTAACCTTAATAGCTTGTTATGTTTTTTGTATGCGGCTGATTTATAGCAAATTATTCAATAGCATCTCAATATCATAACTCATTGATATTCATATATTCAATTCATAATTCATAATTCATAATTTAAAATTACACGAAGTGTTGTAACTTTGCATACTTTAAAATTCAAGTATGATACAATCAATGACCGGTTATGGTAAATCCGTTATTCAATTACCTACAAAAAAAATTACCATTGAGATTAAATCTTTAAACAGTAAAAACCTTGATTTAAATACCCGAGTACCTGCTATTTACCGTGAAAAAGAAGTTGCAATTAGACGAAAATTAGCCAAGAAATTAACACGTGGTAAAATTGATTTATCATTTTATATTGAGGCTACAGCTGAAGAGGTAACTTCAAGAATTAATGTGGGAGTGGTACAAAAATATATAGAACAATTAAAAGCCATGGGTTCTGAATCTGATGTATTGCCTATTGCTATGCGTTTACCCGATGTTTTAAAAGTAGAAAGAGAAGAATTAAATGAAAATGAATGGATTGAAATAGAAAAAAGTATTGATGACGCTTTAAATCATTTACAGGATTTTAGAAAGGATGAAGGCAAGGTATTAATGGATGATTTTACAGAACGAATAAATTTCATAAAAATTAACTTAGAAGAAGTGATTGCATTAGATAATGAACGACTTCAAGCAGTTAGAGATCGATTATACAAAGCAATATCAGAGTTAAAACTCACAGTTGATGAAAATCGTTTTGAACAAGAAATGATCTATTATCTTGAAAAACTAGACATTACAGAAGAAAAAGTTAGATTGAAAAACCATTTGAAATATTTTTTAGAAGAATTGAAAAGTGATGTTTCTAACGGAAAAAAATTAGGATTTATTTCTCAAGAGATTGGAAGAGAGGTAAATACAATTGGTTCAAAAGCTAATTTTGCCCCCATGCAAAAAATGGTTGTTCAAATGAAAGATGAACTTGAAAAAATTAAAGAACAATTATTAAATGTTTTGTAATAATGCATAATAACTCAGGAAAACTCATTGTTTTTTCCGCTCCTTCTGGCTCTGGTAAAACAACTATAGTACATCATTTATTGGTGCAAAAGGAATTGCATTTAGACTTTTCAATTTCTGCAACATCAAGGGAAAAAAGAGGCGAGGAGGTTGATGGTAAAGATTACCATTTTATTTCCATAGATGTTTTTAAAAAAAATATTGATGAAGAAAACTTTGTTGAATGGGAGGAGGTTTATAAAAATAATTTTTATGGAACATTAAAGACCGAAGTAGACAGAATTTGGAGGGAAGGGAAACATGCTATTTTTGATATTGACGTAAATGGAGGCATGCGAATTAAAAGAAAATTTCCTGAGCAAACACTTGCTGTATTTGTACAACCTCCATCTATAGAGGAGATGGAAAAAAGGTTGCGTAAAAGGCAAACAGAAACAGAAGAAAAAATTAAAGAACGTGTGGCTAAGGCAGAAAGAGAATTTAAATTTGCAAAATATTTTGATGTTATTTTAGTAAATGATAATCTGGAAACAGCCAAACAAGAAGCAGAAACTTTGGTAAGTGATTTTATCGATAAATAATTGAAATTGTTTATAGGGATATTAAAACAAAAATTTTATGAAGGTTGGATTGTATTTTGGAACTTTTAACCCTATCCATATAGGTCATATGATAATTGCAAACCATATGACTGAATTTACCGATTTAGACGAAGTTTGGTTTGTGGTAACTCCTCATAATCCCTTTAAAAAGAAAAACACTTTGTTAGAGGATAATCATCGTTATCAAATGGTATTAAGAGCTACAGAAGATTATCCCAAATTAAAACCTTCAAATATTGAATTTGCATTAAAACAGCCCAATTATACTGTGGATACTTTGGCTCATTTATACGATAAATATTCTGAAATGAATTTTAGTTTGATAATGGGTGAAGATAATTTACAGACCTTTCATAAATGGAAAAATCATGAAGTTATACTTCAAAATCATGAAATTTATGTTTACCCAAGAATTTATCAGCAAAAAGAGATTACTAAATTTCACAATCATCCAAAGATACACTTTATAGATGCTCCAATTGTTGAAATTTCTTCAACTTTTATTAGAAAAGCCATTCCTTTAAAAAAGAATATTCGCACACTATTACCACACGAAGTATGGAAATACCTTGACGAAATGAATTTTTATAAATAAATATTTTAGGCAAAAGTATACCTTTATCAGTTGAGGGAACAAAATTTCAATTTAAAAACATTGTATATTTGTTAAGGTGGGTTCTGAAAATTTTGATGCGAATGAATTTTCAGAACCCACCTTAAGTATATTAATAGGATGGAAAAAAGTATTAAAAAGAATAAACTTAAAGATAAACTAACATTTAAATATCGATTTGTTGTTTTAAACGAAGAGACTTTTGAAGAAAGGTTTTCATTTAAATTAAACCGATTAACTGTATTTGTTTATGGAGGTCTTTTTTCTATGGTTTTAATTATTACAACCTTCTTATTCATCATTCTTACACCTTTAAAAGAATATATTCAAGGGTATTCTTCCACCGAATTAAAAAGAGACGCAACCAATTTGGTTTATAAGGTAGATTCGTTAAATCAAGCCCTTGCCGTAAATGATCTTTATATTGAGAATATCCAACAGGTTTTAAAAGGTGAAATATCCAGAGTTACGTTTAATAAAGATTCGGTTTTAGCGCAATTGAGTATTGAGAAAATAGATTTTGCTCCAACAGCGCTTGATTCTGCTTTTAGAGAAGAAGTGGAACAAGAAGACAGATATAGTGTTTTTGAGCAAGCAAAAAAAAATACAGATATTGTATTTACCGCACCTATCAAGGGTTCCATTACACAAGATTATAGTACTAAAGAAAAACATTACGCCATTGATTTAGCCGTAGATAAAAACACACCTGTTAAAGCCGTTGCAGATGGAACCATTATTTTTAAAGGTTTTACTGCAGATACGGGTTATGTAATTATTATTGAACACAGTCAGAATTTTATTTCAATTTATAAACACAATGCAACTATTTATAAAGACCAAGGTGAATTGGTAATATCAGGTGAAGTAATAGCAAGTGCAGGATCAACAGGAACATTTTCTACCGGCCCCCATTTGCATTTTGAGCTTTGGAACGATGGTTATCCGGTAAACCCATCTAACTATATCAATTTCAAGTAATTATATTTTATAACTTCAAAAACAATTTCGTGTTAAAATCATTTTTTGCAAAAATATACGCTAATAAAGTTTCAAAAAAGGTTTATCAATGGGCTGATAAACCTATTGCAACCCAAAATAAGGTGTTTCAAAATTTAATTGGTCAGGCCGAGAATACAGTTTTTGGAACGGACCATAATTTTAAATCTATAAAAAATCACAATGATTTTATAAATAAGGTTCCTGTAAGAGATTACGAACAATTAAAACCTTATGTTGAAAGAATAAAAAACGGAGAAAGCGATATCTTATGGAAAGGGAAACCTATTTATTTTGCTAAGACTTCGGGTACCACTTCAGGAGCAAAATATATTCCTATAACGAAAGAATCTATGCCTTTTCAAATAGCCGCTGCAAAAGAAGCATTGTTACTTTATATTGCAGAAACGGGTAATGCAGATTTTGTTAATGGGAAAATGATTTTTTTACAAGGAAGTCCAGAAATTGACGATTCGAATTTTATCAAAACTGGTCGCCTTTCTGGAATAGTTGCTCATTATGTACCTAAATATTTACAAAAAAATCGAATGCCGACTTGGGGTACAAACTGTATTGATGATTGGGAAACCAAAGTAAATGCCATAGTTGAAGAAACGGCGGTGGAAGATATGCGCTTAATAAGCGGAATACCTTCTTGGGTACAAATGTATTTTGAAAAATTAATGGCAAAAGAAGGGAAAAAGATTGGTGAGATCTTTCCAAATTTCAACTTGTTTGTTTATGGCGGTGTAAACTACGAGCCATATCGTAAAAATATGGAAAATATGATTGGTAAAAAAGTAGATTCCATAGAGTTATTCCCGGCCTCTGAAGGATTTTTTGCCTATCAAGACAAACAAAATAAGACCAATAAAAAACTAGGAATGTTATTGCTTCTCAATAGCGGAATTTTTTACGAATTTATTCCTGCTTCTGAATTTTTTGAGGAAAATCCAACAAGAATTACTATAGCCGATGTAAAATTAGGTGTTAATTATGTGATGATAATCTCTACCAATGCTGGGCTTTGGGCATACAATATTGGCGATACCATAGAATTTACTTCTCTTAAACCTTTTAGAATTCTGGTAACAGGAAGAATAAAACATTTTATTTCTGCATTTGGAGAGCACGTTATTGCTAAGGAAGTAGAAGAGGCTTTGCAAGAGGCTATTGCTGGAACAAATATTAAAATAAACGAATTTACAGTTGCTCCACAAGTAAATCCGCTTGAAGGAGAAATACCTTATCATGAGTGGTTTATTGAATTTGATGAAAAACCTGACAATTTAGATGCCTTGGCTAAAAAAGTGGATAGTGCGATGCAAAAACAAAACTCGTATTATTTGGATTTGTTGGAAGGAAAAATATTGCAGACTTTAAAAATAAGTGCTGTCCAAAAAGATGGTTTTAAAAATTATATGAAATCCGTTGGTAAATTGGGTGGGCAGAATAAAATTCCGCGTTTGGCAAATGATAGAAAAATTGCTGATAAGTTGGTGTTGTATTGATGCAATGAGTGATTGAGGGAATGAGAGATTGAGAGATAGAGAGAATGCGTGAATGGGCAAATGGAATAGTGAGTCAAGTCAAAATGAATAGCTATAACCGATTTAAATAAGTTTTAAGATGAAAGTAGTTTCGGTAAATATTGGAAAAAGAAAAACAGTTATTTGGAAAAATAAAACTTATGAAACTGGTATTTATAAATTACCCATAAAACAGGCGATATTTTTAGGAAAAGAAGGTGTTGATAACGATGATGTTATTGATAGAAAGAATCATGGAGGTTTTGATCAGGCAGTATATGCATATGGTGAAAACCACTATAATTATTGGAAGGATTTATACCCTAATTTAGAATTCAATTACGGCATGTTTGGTGAAAATTTAACCATAGCCAACTTGTTTGAAGAAGAATTAACCATAGGAAGCATTTATCAACTAGGAGAAGCAAAAATCCAAGTGAGCAAACCTCGGCAACCTTGTTTTAAACTGGGTATTCGGTTTAATAATAGGAACATCATTAAACAATTTTGGCTCACAACTAAAAGTGGTGTATATTTTAAAGTGTTACAAACCGGTTTTGTAGCAAAAAACGATGTATTAATGCTTCTAGATAAAGCGATAAGTACACCGTCAATTGCTGAGGTTTATAAAAGCAAAAAAACTTAATTTTTTATTTTTTTGCCAATAAATCTCTAATTTCTACAAGTAAATCTTCTTGTGATGGTCCAGCTGGAGGTGCAGGTGCTTCCTCTTCTTTTCTTTTCGTACTGTTCACTGCTTTAACAATAAGAAACATGACAAAAGCTACGATAACAAAGTCGATTATTGTTGTAATAAACTCGCCATATAAAACAGCAATGCTACCTTCAACTTTACCTTCGGCGTTTGCAATACCTTCTTTAACGATCCATTTTAAATCTTTAAAATTGGCATTAAATAATATGCCAATTAAGGGTGAAACAATTCCGGCAGTAAAAGCCGTTACAACGCTTTTAAATGCGGCGCCCATTACAAAACCAACGGCAATGTCAAGTAGGCTACCTTTTAATGCAAACTCTTTAAATTCTTTTAGCATTCTTTTTGGGTTTTAAGATTAGTTGAAGCTAAGATAAATAAAATTAAATAATAACTCTTCTAACTCTTTGTGAAATAGAAGTTAGTATTTCGTAGCTAATAGTATTGTTAATTTTTGCTATTTCTAATATATGATCTTGGTTATTAAAAATAATCACCTCATCACCTTCTTTACATTTAATTCCGTTAAGGTCAACCATGGTAATATCCATACAAATTGTACCAACAATCGGCACTTTAAATTTATTGATATATACAGAGCCATTACCATTGCTTAGGTTTCTGTTTATACCATCGGCATAGCCAATAGGTAAAATGCCAATATTTGTTTGTTTGTTTGCAATAAAATTCCTGTTATAACCTACCGCCTCTCCTTTTTTAAGTGTTTGAATTTGTGATATCTTGGTTTTTAAATTGCATACATTTTTAAGCTTAGAGGTTTCTAATTTGGTATTGCCGAATCCGTAGAAACCAATACCCAACCGTACCATATCCAGTTGGGCTTCGGGAAAATTAATAATACCCGACGTATTTAAAACATGTTTTAATGGCTTGATATGAAGCTTGTTATTTAAAACAGTTACAATTCTAGTAAAGACACTTATTTGCTTATTGGTAAATTTGATTTCGTTTTGATCTTCACTAGATGTTAAATGTGAATAATAAGAAACAATTTTTAAATGTTTTGCACTCTGTAAAATGGAGGTTAAATTTTCAATATCTTTTTCCTTAAAACCCAATCTATTCATTCCTGAATTAATTTTTAAATGGATAGGGTATGCATTTAAATTTTTAGAATTAGAAATTTTAATAAAATGATTTAAGGTTCTCAAACTATATAAATTTGGCTCGAGGTCATGTGATATTAATAATTCAAAATTTTCAATTTGTGGGTGTAATATTAAAATAGGTAGTTTGATATTTGCTTTACGAAGCGCAATTCCTTCGTAAGTATAGGCAACTGCAATATAATCGACATGTTGTTGCTCTAAAATTTCAGCAATAGCAATGGCATCACTTCCGTAAGCATAGGCTTTAATTACAACCATTAATTTGGTTGTTCTTTGAATTTTTGATTTAAAATAACGAAGATTATGTTTGATTGCAGAAGTGTCTATTTCTAAAACTGTAGGACTATTGTTCATTTTTCTCCTTTAATTTCTTTTTTTCTTTTTGCAATTCTCTATAATAAGCAGCTCGGCTTAAAGGCTCATATTCTTGAACTTCACCTAATAGGACCAAATTTTCATCAGCCACAGTTCTATGACTAAAATGCGCTAAATTTCCTGTTTTAGTACATACTGCATGTACTTTTGTAACATACTCGGCAGTTGCCATAAGAGCAGGCATAGGTCCGAAAGGATTTCCTTTAAAATCCATGTCTAAGCCAGCAACTATAACTCTTATACCTTTGTTAGCCAAATCATTGCAAACATGTACAATTTCATCATCAAAAAATTGGGCTTCATCAATACCAACAACATCAATATTGTTTGCTAAAAGTATAATATTTGCTGATGAAGGAACCGGAGTACAACGAATTACGTTTTCATCGTGTGAAACAACCATTTCATCAGCATATCTTGTATCAACAGTAGGTTTGAAAATCTCAACAGTTTGTTTGGCAAATTGAGCGCGTTTAAGACGTCGGATTAATTCTTCTGTTTTACCAGAGAACATCGATCCACATATAACCTCGATCCATCCAAATTTTTCAGTATGATTTACCGTATTTTCAAGAAACATATTGTATTTTCAAGCTTGAAAGTGTTATTTAATATTTTAGTGCTATTTTCTTAAAGAAAACAAAAATTCTTTAAGAAAACAAAAGTAATGAAAATCTTTAGTAGAGTTTTATTTTGAAAATGTTATTTTTGTATAAATTTCTTTAAAAACCATTTAGTGTTTTAAAATTTAATTTATGCGTAAGAATTT
>CAYPHN010000005.1:0-8897 GCA_964410265.1 uncultured Flavobacteriaceae bacterium
ACAAATTAAATTCATTTTTAAAGTTATTACAATATGTGTAAGACCGTATGCTTACGGATCTACGACCATGGCAATCTAAAAAAATCAAAGGTAGAATTCTGCTAAAAAAATCCGGACTGTAGAAATTACAGATCCGGATTTTTCCCCTTAAATAAAACTAAAAAAAAATTAATCTACATTATCATGTAAAAATGAGTTATTTGAGCGAAGGTGAATTTCATCATTTTCGTCAACTCCTAATGTAGTTCTCGATTTATTTGTATCGGTTTCTGATGATATTGTTGCTTCATTTAAATCTACACCCATTCTTTTATATGCAGGTATATTTTCAATTTCATCAATATTTTGATTCATTTTATTGATGAATTTATAATTGAATTCCTTCATTTTATTTCTTCTATCTTCAGCTCTCCCTTTTAATTCTGAAATTGTTAAGTTCATAGGTGACGCATCATCATTGTGCAAAATTTTCGTTACATTATTTACAATGCCTTCATTTTTTCTAACTTTCAATTCAAAATTTAAATTTTCATCTACTTTCTTTTCATCTTGCGATATGGTTTTCAATGTATTAATTTCTGTAGAGAACTCTTCTTCCAAAGTATGACGAATCACATTTTTATCCGAGTATTCAGGTTTGATTTCTTCTAGCCCCACTATTTCAATTTCGTTAATATCAATTCCTTCAAGAGTATTTACTTTAGAAGCTTTGTCATCTTCAAAATTTTGTATGGGTAAATCAAATGTAAAAGAAATTTGATTCTCTTCCTCGTCTTGAACATCTACTAAAGGCTTTTGTTTTGGAGTTATGGTAGTTATTTCAAACTCCTCCTCAACAATTTCTGCTTTGGAATCAACCTCTTCATAATTTACAATCAAATCATTTACTTCAACAGTTTCGTTAACCTTTTGTGTTTCTTCTATAAAATCATCTTCATGCAATATATGCTTGGTCACTTCTTTTTTTGGTACTACTATTTGCTGAGAAACAGGGTTTATTTCTATTTCATGTGTAATAGTTTTTTCTTCTTCCAGCTTGTGAATAATTTTTGTTGATTCAACAGAAGTAAGTCCACTTTGCTGCTCGGCATTAAATCCAGTGGCAACAATAGTAACCGCAATAGCATCTCCTAGTGATTCATCTTCTCCAACACCCATAATAATATCTACATTGGTCTTTGCCTCGGATTGAATATAATCATTAATCTCTCCTATTTCATCGATAGTAACTTCCGACGTACCCGATACGATTAATAACAATACATTTTTAGACCCTTCAATTTTATTATCATTTAATAATGGTGAATCTAATGCTTTTGTAATTGCATTTTGGGCTCTATTTGAACCCGAAGAAGTTGCAGAACCCATAATGGCAGTTCCGCTATTGGCCAACACAGTTTTTGCATCGCGTAAATCAATATTTTGCGTATAATGATGTGTAATTACTTCTGCAATTCCTGTTGCAGCAGTAGACAACACTTCATCTGCTTTTGAAAATCCTGCTTTAAACCCTAAATTACCATAAACTTCTCTTAATTTATTATTGTTGATAACCACCAATGAATCAACATTCTCTCTTAATTTTTTAATACCAATTTGCGCTTGCTCATTTCGCGTTCTTCCTTCAAAGGAAAATGGTATAGTAACTATTCCAACCGTTAAAATATCTAGTTCTTTTGCAATTTTTGCAATTATTGGTGCCGCTCCGGTACCTGTACCTCCACCCATACCAACAGTAATAAATAACATTTTTGCACGAGTATTTAGCATGTTTTTAATATCCTCCATACTTTCCATTGCTGATTGTTCACCTATTAATGGATTTGCTCCTGCACCTAATCCTTCCGTTAAAGTAGCACCCAATTGAATTTTTGAAGGTACCGGACTATTGTGTAAGGCTTGTGCATCTGTATTACAAACCACAAAATCAACACCTTTAATGCCTCTTTTAAACATATGGTTTACAGCATTGCTTCCGCCGCCGCCAACGCCGATTACTTTTATTACATTGGATTGATTTTTTGGTAAATCAAAAGATATGTTGTTAAATTCTGAGCTCATAACTTTTTTAGTTTATTGGGGTTTTATTCTTTTATATTTATTCTGCGTTATCTAAAAAATCTCTTAATTTTTCTCCCCATTTTTCAAATACTGTTTTCTTGGGAGTTTTAATTTTTTCACCAGCAGCATCCATTTCTGAATCTTGCTTAATTTTCAAATCTTCACTTAAATGTTTCTCATTGTCTGATAAACCTTTCATTAACAACCCAACTACCGTGGCATATAATGGGCTTGATAATTCATGGTCGGAATTACTTGCTAAATGTTCATTTGGATAGCCGATTCTTGTATCCATTCCGGTAATATATTCTACCAATTGCTTGATATGCTTTAACTGAGCGCCACCACCAGTTAAAACTATACCGGCGATTAATTTTTTCTTACTTTCATCATGTCCGTAATTTTTAATCTCTAAAAACACTTGTTCTACAATTTCAACAACACGAGCATGAATTATTTTTGATAAATTTTTAAGCGTGATCTCTTTTGGATCTCTTCCTCGTAAACCAGGAATAGAAACAATCTCGTTATCTTTATTTTCACCTGGCCACGCCGAACCGAATTTAGTTTTGAGTAATTCTGCCTGTTTTTCAATAATTGAACAGCCTTCTTTAATATCTTCAGTAATCACATTACCTCCAAAGGAAATAACTGAAGTATGTCTAATAATTCCATCTTTAAAAATGGCCAAATCCGTAGTTCCACCTCCTATATCAATCAATGCAACACCAGCTTCTTTTTCTTCCTGACTTAAAACTGCATCGGCAGAAGCCAATGGTTCTAAGGTGATACCGCCTAGTTCTAAACCAGCACTTTTTATACATCTTCCAATGTTTCTAATGGAAGAAACTTGCCCTACAACTACGTGAAAATTAGCTTCCAATCTACCTCCGTACATACCTATAGGCGTATTAATTTCGGCTTGACCATCCACCTTAAAATCTTGAGGCAATACATGTATAATTTCTTCGCCAGGTAGCATAACCAGTTTATAAACCTGGTTGATCAATCTTTCTATATCATTTTCATCTATTACCTTATCGGAATTTGAACGGGTAATATAATCGCTATGATGCAAACTTCTTATATGCTGACCTGCAATACCAACAACCACGTTATCAATTTTTTCACCTGAAGCGTTTTCGGCCTCATCCACAGCCTGTTGTATAGATTGTATCGTTTGTGTAATATTATTTACAACACCTCTATGCACACCTAAACTTTTGGCCTTACCCGTACCTAGAACCTCAATTTTACCATAAGCATCTTGCCTACCTACCATCGCAACAATTTTAGTTGTTCCGATATCCAATCCAACCGCTATATTATTGTTTTCCATATTTTAATATTTTGTACAAACAACTTGGTCATTGAACTTTAAATTAATCGTTTTATAGTTATTTAAAGTTCCGTCTAATATTGTTTTTTGATAAAATGTTTTTAAATTTTGAATTTTTTTATCCATTCTTTTCAAATCACCAAAAATCACAATTTGGCTACCCGTTCTCATCTTCAATTCAAATTGATTTGTACTTTTCCCCTTAATTTGTTTAATTCCGATAATCTGTTTTTTTAAAAATTCGTCATTTTTGATTCTATTCGCCAAAAAAATTATATCCTCACAATTATCCTTTTCTATAATGCTTGTCGTTAATGGAACCCTCGCTGAAAAATTATCCGACAAAGGCATCTTTTCTCCATCTTCATCATAATAATATGACTCTAAACCATTTGCAACTCTTAAAATCGGTGTTCTTTGCGTAATTACAGCTCCCAATACCCCATTTATCGTTTGAAACATCTCAGCTTCACCAATCATTTGATTGTTTTCTAGAAACTGTTCAACATTATTCAAATTTATATTTTCTTTTGATTGATTTTCAAGGCTAGCTAAATTTTGTATTAACAACTTATTAACTTTTTCGTAACTTATAAAAAGGTTCTTCCCATTGTTAAAAATAATTTTCATTTCACTTGTTTTATTTGTGCTATTTCTAGTGGAAGCAAAGCCGTACAAAAAAACCACTAATAACAGTAACAGTAAAAATTTAATTGGTTCTAGATATTTTTTCATCCTTTTAAAATTCTATTTAAAACTATGACACCCCATTAAACAACCCCCTCTTTGTTTTTATGATGATGCCATAGTTCTTAAAGTATTTAACACATTATTTTTTCTATTTGATCCACAATATCACTTGTCGCATTCGGCAAAGCCATTTGCTTAATATTCTTGCCTAAGATCTTTTGCTTTTCACTATCGTTAATTAATTTCTCAAATGTTGATTCAAAATTTTCCATGTCTTTTTCTTTAATTAGGATAGCCGCATCATTATCCAATACAGACATGGCATTTTTTGTTTGATGATCTTCTGCGACATTTGGTGAAGGGATAAAAATCACAGGTTTTCCTACAATACATAATTCTGATATCGAACTAGCTCCTGCTCTACTCACAATAATATCTGCTGCAGCATACAACAAGTCCATATTTTTAATAAATGCATGTGTTTGTACATTATCACGATCGTATTTTTTATAATCTTCTATATATAATTTACCCGTTTGCCAAATTACTTGAACATCATTGTTTTCAAATACATTTAAATTTTTTTCGATAATTTGATTCACTACTCTGGCACCCAAACTTCCACCTAAAACCACTAAAGTCTTTTTGTTCTTATTTAATTTAAAATACGAAATTGCTTCATCTCTTTTATGTGTTATCTCAAGCAAGTCTTGTCGAACAGGGTTACCAGTTTTAATAATTTTGTCTTTAGGAAAATAGCGACTTAAACCATCATAAGCAACACAAATTTTTTGCACTTTTTTTGCCAATAATTTATTGGTGATACCTGGATAAGAATTTTGTTCTTGAATAAGACTTGGTATCTTTTTTTTACTGGCCATGTATAGGGTTGGACCAGAGGCAAATCCCCCTGTACCAATTACCACATTTGGTTTAAATTCTTTAATTATCTTTTTTGCTTTAAACAAACTTTGCATCAATTTAAAAGGAAAAAACAAGTTTTTTAAACTTAAGCTTCTTTGAATACCTGAAATATTCAAACCTTTAATTTCGTAACCTTCCTGAGGTACTTTTTCCATTTCCATGCGATCACTGGCACCGACAAATAAAAATTTTGCCTTAGGATATCGTATTTTTAACTCATTCGCAATAGCAATTGCCGGATAGATATGACCCCCGGTACCTCCTCCACTCAACAATATATTAACCGACTGTTTCATACAGAATATCTAAAGGGCTCCCCATTTCGTTTTTATTTTCCTTACTATCTTCTTCTATGTTTGTTGCACTAACACTCAGCACAATACCAACAGCAAAACAGGTCATCCAAATAGAAGTTCCACCTGTGCTAATTAATGGCAAGGGTTGGCCCGTTACCGGAAATAACCCAACAGCAACAGCCATATTGATTAAGGCTTGAAAAATTATGGGAAAACCAACCCCTAGCACCAATAAAGTGCCGAATATGGTTATTGTTTTTGTTGCTATAATTACCATTCTATATAGTAAAACTAAATATAAAATGATTATAAAAACCGCACCTATCAAACCGAATTCCTCTCCAATTATGGCATATATAAAATCTGATGAAGATTGTGGTAAAAAATTTTTTTGAACACTTTTACCTGGCCCTTTACCGTAAATTTCTCCTGATGCTATAGCTATTTTCGCTTTTTCAGCTTGATAATTATCTTCGGATTCTCCCGATATAAAATTCTCTACCCTACTTGACCAAGTGTCAATACGGCTATTTTTTATGGTATCTGGGAAAGCCTTTACCGTTAACACAAAAATTGCCAAGACCAATACACCTACTCCTAATATGGAAGCAATATATTTAATAGGATACCCACCAAGAAAAACCAATATGATAATCATAACAAAGGTTATTGCAGTTGTGGAAAAATTTGCTGGTAATATCAACATCAAAACAGTACCAACTGGCACCCATAAATAGAAAAAACTTTCTTTAAAATCAATTGCTTTTTCCTTATTTCGAGCCAAATACCGTGAAACATACATCATTAAAACAACCGAGGCTAACGTTGAGGTTTGAAACCCAACTCCAATTAACGGAATACGAATCCATCTACTGGCATTCGCACCGTTTATTATTGTACCCTGACTCAAAGTGAATAACAAAAGCAAAATAACTACCGGAAGTAAAAAAACTGACAATCCACTAAAATACCTATGTGGAATTTTATGAGTTCCGTATACAATTCCAAAACCTAGAATTAACAAAACAGCATGTTTAATTAAATAACCAAGACTTGTTCCTTTTGCCGCCCCATAAACCAAATTTGTACTAGCACTATACACAGGTAAAAAAGAAAATATGGCCAATATGGCTATAATGACCCAAATGGTCTTATCTCCTTTTATTTTGTCAGAAAACTGTGACATGGTAATTTATATTTGATTAATTATAATTCTCTTACTGCTTGTTTAAATTGTTTTCCTTTTTCTTCATAACTTTCATATAGGTCATAACCGGCACATGCTGGCGAAAGAAGCACGGTTTCACCGGCTTCAGATAATTTATAGGCTATTTTCACAGCCTCATACATATCAGTAGTTTCAATCATAAAATCTACCGTGTTACCAAAAGTTTCAATGAGTCTTTGATTATTTTCACCCAAACATATTATGGCCTTTACTTTTTCATTTACCAAAGGCAATAAATTTTCATAATCATTTCCTTTATCAACTCCTCCAACTATCCAAACAATAGCATTTTCTACAGTGTCTAATGCATAATAAGTAGCATTGACATTAACAGCCTTGGCATCATTGATATACTGTACTCCGTTTATTCTTAAAACATTTTCTAAACGATGCTCTTCGTTTTCAAAATCAGACATACATTCTCTGATAGTTTCCTTTCTAACTCTCATTAAATCTGGTAATGTATGTGATGCCATAGCATTTTTTACATTGAAATTGGTTTGTAAAGCAAAAGCTGATATACTCATTTATTTTTCTTTTATATTGTTATTGTTGTTATTGTTTTATCTTACTTTTAATGTTAATATGGAAAT
Organism: uncultured Flavobacteriaceae bacterium; assembly: GCA_964410265.1. Lineage (GTDB taxonomy): Bacteria > Bacteroidota > Bacteroidia > Flavobacteriales > Flavobacteriaceae > Lutimonas. The sequence continues at coordinate 7,132 of CAYPHN010000005.1, forward strand.
CACCGCCAGTAAAATGCCAACGATCCAAAATCTTGTTACTATTTTACTTTCGTGATATCCTTTTTTTTGAAAATGATGATGTAAAGGAGACATTAAAAAAATACGCTTACCAACACCTGTACGTTTTCTGGTATATTTAAAATAAGCTACTTGTAAAACCACAGATAAATTCTCCACTAAAAAAATGCCAGCTAAAATTGGGATAAGAAATTCTTTCCTTACTGAAATGGCTAAAACTGCTATAATTCCACCTATAGTTAAACTACCCGTATCTCCCATAAACACTTGTGCTGGAAAAGTATTATACCATAAAAACCCAACCAAAGCACCGACAAAGGCACTTATAAAAATGGTCATTTCCCCTGAGTTTGGTATATACATTACATTCAAATAATCTGCAAAAATGATATTTCCAGAAACCCATGCAAACAAGGCTAATGCAAGCACAATTATTGCCGATGTACCTGCGGCCAAGCCGTCAATTCCATCGGTCAAATTCGCCCCGTTCGATACTGCTGTTATGATGAATATGGTAACCAAAATAAAAACCAACCATACATAGTCATCCGCTTTTTCTCCCATCCAACTAATTAAATTTACATAATCAAATTCATTGTTCTTAATAAAGGGAATTGTTGTTTTAGTAGATTTATGTGCTTCACTAAAATGATTGGAAGGCACGGCCAGTGTTGTTGTTGTTTGAACAATTTGATCTGTCGGAAGTTTTTCTTTAACCAAAACATCTGGATTAAAATAAAGTACATAACCAACAAATACACCTAATACAATCTGACCGATAATTTTAAATCGACCTTTTAAACCTTCTTTATTCTTTTTAAATACTTTAATATAATCGTCAATAAACCCAATAATACCCATCCAAATTGTTGTAACAATTAAAAGAACAATGTATATATTGCCTAATTTTGCAAAAAGAAAAACAGGAATTAATGTAGATAAAATGATAATTATTCCACCCATTGTGGGAGTACCGGCCTTTTGATTTTGCCCCTCTAAACCCAAATCTCTTACGGTTTCACCAACCTGTAAGTTTCGCAGTTTTTCAATGATTCTCCTACCGTAAATTGTAGATAACAATAAAGAAAATGCAAATGCCAAAGCCGACCTAAATGAAATATACTGAAACAACCCTGCACCTGGAAAGCTGTAATGTTTATCCAAATATTCAAAAAGGTAGTACAACATGTTTTATTTATTTAATTCCGTTAGTAATTCATTTACAATTTTAAAATCATCAAAATCTGATCTTACATCTCCAATAATTTGATATGTTTCATGCCCCTTTCCCGCAATCAAAATGATATCATTTTCATTGGCTAATTTGCATGCTGTTTTAATGGCTTGCTTTCTATTGGTAATAGAAATTGTTTTTTTTACATTTTCAAGTGCAACGCCCTTTTCAACATCTCTAATGATTTGATCTGGATCTTCACTTCTTGGATTATCGGATGTAAAAACCACCTGATTACTCATCAAAGAAGCTATCTGACCCATTTTTGGGCGTTTGCTCTTGTCTCTATCACCTCCACAACCCACTACGGTAATTACTTGCTCATTATGCGTTCGGATGGTATTAATTGTTTCTAAAACATTTTTTAAAGCATCCGGTGTATGCGCATAATCCACTATGGTGATGATCCCTTTTTTCGAGACTGCATGCTGAAAACGTCCATCGACATTCTCTAATTCGCTTATTATTTTTAATATTTCAAACTTCTCTAAACCTAATAATACTGCTGCGGCAT
>CAYPHN010000005.1:8907-22895 GCA_964410265.1 uncultured Flavobacteriaceae bacterium
AATTGCCAATAAATTATAGGCATTAAAACTCCCTATTAATTTGACCCACACTTCATGATTACCCATATTCAATAAAAGCCCATTGAATTGATTTTCTAGAATTTTCACTTTATAATCGGCAACAGTTTTTAACGCATAAGACTGTTTATTTGCCAACGTATTTTGCAACATAACGGCACCGTTCTTATCGTCAATATTTACCAATGCAAAAGCTGTTTTAGGTAAATTATCAAAAAACAATTTTTTTACATCCCTGTATTCTGCGAAGGATTTATGGTAATCTAAATGATCATGGGTCAGGTTCGTGAAAATTCCACCTGTAAAGTGTAAACCAGAAGTTCTTTTTTGATGAATGCCATGTGAACTAACTTCCATAAAACAGTGGCCAACGCCTTGTAATACCATTTTTTGTAAGACCTTGTTAATCGTTATAGAATTTGGAGTTGTATGGGTAGCTGGCTGCTCAAGTTCATCAATCATAATTTTTATGGTAGATAATAGCCCGGCCTTATATCCCGCTTTTTTAAAAAGTATATACAATAAAGTAGCAATGGTGGTTTTACCATTAGTACCAGTCACTCCTACCAATTTTAATTTTTCTGACGGGTTATCATAAAAATTAGATGCTATAATAGCCAAGGCTTCATTTGAGTCTTTAACTTGTATATGAGTTATATTATTATGAAACAATTTTGGCAAATTTTCACAAACTATTACTGTGGCTCCCTTCTCAATAGCGGTTTTAATAAATTTATGACCGTCGAAAATCAAGCCTTTTTGAGCAACAAACAAGGTGTTAGGCAACACTTCTCTCGAATCAAATGCCAAAGAATTCACCGTCAATTCTGTAGACCCAACTACTGATTCAACAGCTACTTTATACAATATGTCTTTTAACTTTTTCAATATATTCTCAGGATAGATCTAATTTGATTATTTCTCCTTTTTTTAACTCCTTACCAGCTTTTACCGATTGCGATATTACTTTTCCAATACCCTTAAAACTAACTTTAAACCCCAAATTTTCAAGTAGCGAAACTGCATCCATACCGGGCATGTTCTTTACATTTGGAACCTTTTTATAATTAGTATTTGCCTTTTTATAGTAGCCTTCATAATCACTATCTAATGCTGCAAGATGCGGGTCAAAAGTAATTTCGGCCTGTATTGGTGTATCTGTATAAATTTTTCGTGCAATTTGTTGAAATACAGGTGCGGCCACAATATTGCCGTAGTAACCTATTTTTTTATCGGGTTTATGAATAACTACGATACATGAGTATTTTGGTTCGTCTGCAGGAAAATAGCCTACAAATGAAGATATATATTGTGTCTTATCTGTCCAATATTCTGTCTGACAGGTTCCTGTCTTCCCAGCCATTGAAAAATTCTCATCATATATATTCTCAGCAGTACCTCTTCTTACTACGTTCAGCATCATCTCTTTTACCTTATCTATGGTTTCTTGCGAACAAATTTTAGGGTCAATAACTTCTTTTTCAAATTTTGAGATCACTTCATTTTGGGTTCTAATTTCTTTAACAAATCGCGGTTTAACCATTTCACCGTTATTGGCAATGGCATTATAAAAAGTCAATGTTTGTAATGGTGTAATAGAAACTCCATAACCGTATGCCATCCACGGAAGTGATAATCCATTCCATGATTTCTTTTTGGGGTCAGGAAGAATAGGAGCTCCCTCGCCTTTAATGGGCAACCCAATTTTTTGACCAATGTGCATTTTTTGCAATCCTGCTATGAATTTATCAGGATTATCTTTATAATTCTCATTAATTATTTTTACGATTCCAACATTAGAAGACAATTCAAAAACTCTTGCCGCAGATATTTTACCATAACCACCTCTATGAGAATCTCGTACCGATTTTCCATGGAAAGTAATCACACCTTTTTCAGTGTCAATAACAGTTGAAGTATCAATAACTTTATCTTCTAAAGCAACAACCATTCCCATTAATTTAAATGTAGAACCCGGTTCATGAGATTCATAAATTGCGTAATTTCTTTGTTCGAAATAGGTTCCTTTTGAGGTTCTTCCTAGGTTAGAGATCGCTTTTATTTCACCTGTTTTGGTTTCCATTACTACTACCGAACCATGATCGGCATTAAATTTTTCTAATTGCCCTAAAAGAGCATGATGGGCTACATCTTGTATGTTCAAATCAATTGTTGTAATAATATCTTTACCGTCAATTGGCTCTATCTCATTATTATCACTTAAAGGTTTCCACTGCCCCTTGGCTATTTTTTGCTTTAACCTTTTACCATTAGTCCCTCTTAAGAACTCATAAAAACTCCCTTCAATACCAACTCTCCCTCTATAATCATCATAACCAACAGCTCGCTCAGCTATTTTACCAATTGGATGTTCCCTAACGGTACGTTGCTCCACAATAAAACCACCACTATACGGACCTAACTTAAAGATTGGAAATTGCATTATTTCTTGGTACTGATTGTAACTCAAGTTTCTCGTTATAAAAAGATATCTGTTTTTGTTTGCCCTGGCCTTACGGATGTATTTTTCGTAAAATCCAGCACCTTTACCAAGCATTTTTGAAAGAGATTTACTCAAGGCTTTGATACCCGACTCAAAATTAGCATCAGATACGGTTACTACATCCATTCTAATATCAAATTTAGAAACCGAAGTGGCAAGCAAGCTTCCATCCGAGGTATAAACACTTCCTCTGTTTGCGGTAATCTCAAATGTTTTTACAGTGCCTTGCTCAGCAATCTCGCGATATGCCTCACCATCAACAAATTTTATTTGAACAAGCTTATATACTATTGCTATTGCAAACAAAAACATAAACCCGGTAATTAAATAAGCCTTGTTTAATATTTGTTTTTTTTGAACTGCCATAACTATCTGCTAATGCTAACTTTAATTTTTTGTGGTGGTGTTTTAGAAACAAACAATCCTTTTTCTTCTAATTTTCTAGATATATTCGATGCCATTTTTAATTTCATCAAATCAGATTTTGTTGCAACATACTGTGAACGTAACTCTCTTTTTTCTTTATTCAACTGCGCAATTTTTTGCACTTTTTTGTCAATTTGATGTGAACTAGTAATCATCAAAAGTGCTAATCCAGTTAAAAAAATGATAAAGCCCCAATTTTTTTGTGCATCTTCATTTACAAGAAACTTTCCTTTAAAAATATCGTTAAGTATCTCTTTGGTTTTTGTCATTTTATTAATTCATTAATTTTTAATAGCCACTCTTAATTTTGCACTTCGCGCCCTATTATTTTCTTTAATTTCCTTTTCTGTTGGTATAATTAATTTTCCAACTTTTTTAAACGGTACGCTTATATTGCCATAAAAATCTTTTTCAGGTTCACCTGCAAACAAACCATTTTTTATAAATCTTTTTACCAATCTATCTTCTAATGAATGGTAAGATATTACACTCAACCTCCCTCCTTTTTCCAACAAATCAGTTGTTTGTAATAGAAATTCTTTTAAAACTTCCATTTCTTGATTTACTTCTATACGAATTGCCTGAAAAATTTGAGCCAATATTTTATGTTCTTTAGATTTTGGTAAAAACCTTTGCAGCACTTTCTTCAATTCAAAACTTGTTCTAATTTCTTTGTCCGCTCTTGCGGAAACAATTTCTTTAGCCAAAGCCCTAGCATTTCTCAATTCACCATACTGAAACAAAACATTGCTTAACTTTTCTTCTTCATACTTATTAATTATATGATAAGCAGAAAGATCACTTTGCTGATCCATTCGCATATCAAGATCGGCATCAAAACGTGTTGAAAAACCTCTATCGGCCACATCAAACTGATGTGATGAAACACCCAAATCACCTAAAATGCCATCCACTTTTTTTACACCCTCAAAACGTAAAAAACGTTTTATAAATCGAAAATTTTCATGAATCAAAACAAACCGCTCATCTTCTAGCTTGTTTTGTAAGGCATCTCCATCTTGATCAAATGCAAACAATTTCCCTTCAGGGCCCAAACGACTTAAAATCTCTCTAGCATGGCCACCACCTCCAAAAGTCACATCAACATAAATCCCATCTGGCAACACATGCAAACCATCAATACTTTCCGCAAGCAATACAGGGTTATGATATTTCATCGCCATCATCAATTAGATTCCCCATAACTTCCTCTGCGAGATCTGCAAAGTCAACTGCAGCATCATCAATTGCTTTTTCGTATTTGGCTTTATCCCAAATCTCAATTATATTTACAGAAGAAGACAATACCACCTCTTTAGAAATTCCGGCAAAGACATGTAGATCTTTTGGTATTAGCATTCTTCCTGTAACATCTAATTCAATCACCTTTACGCCGGCCGTAAACCTTCTAATAAAATCGTTGTTCTTCTTAACAAATCGATTTAATTTGTTAACTTTTGCCATCATCGCATTCCATTCACGCATAGGGTAAAGCTCTAAACACGGTTGAAAAACAGAGCGTTTTAAAACAAAACCATCTTGTAAAATACTAGATAGCTGCTTTTTAACGGTAGAAGGCAACATCAACCTGCCTTTTACGTCTGCTTTGCACTCATATGTTCCAATTAAATTTACCACTAAGATGTATGAAATATGATTAATTAATACAAATATAAAGAAATTTACCACTTTCTACCATTTTTTACCACTTTGTTGATAACTTTTCTATTTTTAGTATATTCACCTGACTTTTAGAGCGCTAAGCTATTTTTTGTGTTTTTGTTAAAAAAAATTTGAACTAATGCATAGAAAATTAGTACTTTGAACCAAATTATTTAAATTTGCAAATTGCTCAGAAATAATAGTGTAAATGAAGTATACCCTTAAAAAAGAAAATAAATATACATTTTTGGAATCAGGCGAAGGAACCCCTTTAATTATTTTACATGGTCTAATGGGTAATTTAAGTAATTTTGATGGTGTTTTTGATCATTTTTCAAACTTGGGATATCGTATAATTATGCCTGAATTACCGTTGTATACTTTACCAATATTAAAGACTAATGTAAAAAATCTATCTGGTTTCGTAAAATCTTTTGCCAAACATTTGGGTTTAAAAAAATATATTTTAATTGGAAATTCGCTAGGTGGGCATGTCGCCTTATACCATACAAAATCGAATTCCGACAAGGTAATTGGTCTTGTTTTAACAGGAAGCTCAGGTTTATACGAAAATGCCATGGGTGGTAGTTACCCAAAAAGAGGTGATTACGAATATATTAAGAATAAAACCCAGGATGTTTTTTACGACCCTAAAATAGCAACAAAAGAAGTGGTTGATGATGTTTTTAATACCCTAAACGATAGAAGTAAATTAATACGAACCCTTGCAATTGCTAAGAGTGCCATAAGACACAATATGGCAAAAGACCTACCAAACATGCATCTGCCAACCTGTTTACTTTGGGGTAAAAATGACAATGTAACGCCACCTGAGGTTGCCGAAGAGTTTCATAGTTTGTTACCCAACTCTGAATTGTATTGGCTTGACAAATGTGGTCATGCACCCATGATGGAACATCCCGATCTTTTTAACACTTATTTAGAGGCCTGGCTTAATAAGCATTTTAACTAAAAAAGTTAATATTTTCACAAATATCATTGTTTAATAGCTTATTTTTAGTAACTTATACATCTAATTATTTTCTATTATGGTAAAAATTGCTCACATTTTTCGTTGTATATTTTTTTTAAGTTTTATTTTTACGTTTGGCCTTTTTGGGATAACTGCCCAAAACTCAAAGCAATCCCTTAAAAAAATCACTGGTAAAGTAACCAATCTTGACGCAGCGCTTGCTGATGTAAATATTGTTATTAAAAATCGAAATATCGGTACTAAAACCAATACCAAAGGTGCGTATGTTATACAAGCCAAAACCGGAGATCAAATTCAATATAGTTATGTGGGATTTAAAACCATAACCATTGCTGTAGAAGATATAACAAGCGTTTTAAATATTAATATGATTACCCAACCTATTGAGTTAGATGAAACTGAATTAACAGTAAAAAACTACGATGGAGAGGTATTAAAAAAAGCAAAAAAGAAAGCAAAAATATTCTCTACCTCAAGAGGTGAAATTAATCCGGAAAGAGCAGGGTATTCAATTACTTATGTTGACGGGAGTAACATAACAAATGGTTCTGGTAACCTAGCTACTGCACTCATAGGAAGAGTTTCTCCTTATTATATAAGCAATGAACATGTTTATTTAAGAGATAGGGGACATTTTGCAATCTGGGATATTGATGGTAACATATTTGACAAACCACCACCACTTGATTTAACACAAATTAAGGATATTTATATTTTAAAATCACTCGCTTCTACCAATCGTTATGGCTCAGCTGGTAAAGGTGGTGTTATTATAGTAAGTACTAAATACAATACGTTTGGCTCAGAAAATAAAAAAAATGATTCTACCAATGAATATACCAACAAAAACTATTATAATGACGATGCTGTAACATTTTTTGATTCAAATATTTCGACTAACAACGATTCAAGTTTAAAAGAAATAAGCGGTACCGTGACCAATATTAATAAACCGCTTGCCAATGTAAATATTACCATTAACAATAAAAACAAAAATTTAAAAACCAATGTACAAGGTAATTACAATATCAAAGCAAATATTGGAGACCTTATTCAATTTAGCTATATGGGTTTTAAAACCGTAACCATTATTGTTGAAGATATTACCAGTGTTTTAAATATTGATATGGTTACTGAAGTTATTAAGTTGGATGAAACTGTATTGGCAACAAACAATTATGAAGGCAAAACCTTAAAAAATGAAAAAAAGAAAAAAAGAAAATTCTTATCCGCAAGAGGTACAATAAACCCAGATAAGGCCGGTTATGCCGTTGGTTATTTTGATGGTACTAATATTTCTAATATTTATAATAATTTAACCGATGCATTGGTAGGTAGAATATCAGGATATTATATTAAGGACGGGAAACCTTATTTAAGAGGAAGTGATACGCCTACATTGCAATATCCTGCTATTTGGGAAGTTGACGGTATCGTATCTACTGATGAACCTTATGTGGATTTATCACAAATTAAAGACATTCGAGTTTTAAAATCTCTTGCTGCTACCAATCGTTACGGATCGGCAGGTGTTGGAGGCGTAATTGTGGTGACTACCAAATACGGTTCTTTTTCCAATACTAAAAATAAAAAGCAAAATACTGCTGATAAGTATACCAATAAAAACCTTTATAATGATGATGCTGTTTCTCTAGATATAAATTCTAATTATAACAATGAAGATATAGATTCTCTAATTGCTATAAAAATAAAATCCAAGGCATTTAAATATTATCAAAATTCTCTAAAGCATACTATTAAAGATTATAACGTTCAAATTACTCTGGCCAAAGCCTTTAAAAACTATTATAAAGACCTTAATTTAGTAAGTCAAATATTAATGGATATTGCTTACGCTCATAATAAAAATCCAGAAATATTAAAAGCCGTCGCTTTTCAAATGCAGGCATATGGTTTAAAAAATGAAGCCATAAACGTTTATGAACGTATATTTAAATTACGCCCGCATTATGCACAATCATACAGAGATCTTGCCAATGCCTACAAGGACAATGAACAGTTTAACAAATCTTGGAAATTGTATATGAGTTATTTACTTCAAGGCAATGATGTAAAAAATGAAGGTATCGGAAATATTTTATACAGTGAAATGGAATGGCTTTATTTTAACGAAAAAAATCAGGCGCTTAAAAATATACAATTTGTCCCTAAAAGTAAAAGCATCAAAGATTTTAAAAACGATGTACGACTCGTATTTGAATGGAATACTTCTGAGGCTGAATTCGATTTAGAGTTTGTCAATCCCAACAAACAAGTTTATAATTTTGAACACAGTTTAGTAAAAGACCCGCAATTAATTTCTGATGAAAAGAAAAAAGGATATTCTAGTAAAGAATTTATTATTGATAATTTGAACAACGGAAAGTGGTTGGTAAACATAACCTATCTCGGCAATAAAAAACCAGAGCCAACCTATATTAAAGTCACCGTATACAACCATTGGGGTAATCCAAATCAGCAAGAAAAAATATCGATTTATAAACTAGATAAAGAACACACCAAATTAAAGTTGTATAATATTGACAATCGATCTTTAATAATGGTGTCTAAGTAAATAGTGCTTGGTCGAAAATAGGCGAATTTTACAAACCAATTTATTTTTGATCTATTTCCGACCAGGCACTAAATAGCGTCTTGTAGGAAATAGAATTTTATTAACATCCCTGTTTTTAATTTTTTAACGGATTAATTTCTGTACATTATATTGTATTTTTGCGAAAATATAATTATGTATTGATCTTCAAATATTAACCAATGAAAATTAAAACAGCTAAATTTGTTATCAGCAATACCGATATTTCTAAATGCCCTGATGAAAACTTACCTGAATACGCTTTTATTGGCCGTTCAAATGTTGGTAAATCCTCTTTAATCAACATGCTAACCAACCATAAAAATTTAGCAAAAATATCTGGAAAACCAGGAAAAACACAACTAATCAATCACTTTCTCATCAATGATGATTGGTTTTTAGTTGATTTACCCGGTTATGGTTTTGCCAAGGTTTCGAGAAACATGCGCAATACTTTTCAAAAATTCATCAGAGATTATTTTGATAAAAGAAAACAACTTGCTTGCACTTTTGTTTTGGTTGATTCGCGCCATGAACCTCAAAATATTGATTTAGATTTTATGGCAGACCTGGGCGAAAATGAAATTCCTTTTGCTATTATTTTTACAAAGGCCGATAAACTAAACCAAACTTCATTACCTAAAAATATTGCAAACTATAAAAAAGTTATGCTTCAATCGTGGGAAGAGCTACCGCCCTATTTTATAAGTTCGGCAACAGATAAAACAGGAAAAAAAGAAATTTTAGAGTTTATTAGCAATATCAATACTAATTTAGATAAAAATTAATTGTATTTCATAGCATAGATGCACAGTACCAAAAACAATCTCCTCGTTTTATTTGAAGACAATCATATTATTATTATCAACAAACGAGTTGGTGATATCGTACAAGGCGACAAAACAGGTGATAAACCTTTAAGTGAAGTGGTTAAAGAATATATTGCCGATGAATATCAAAAACCAGGCAAGGTGTTTTTAGGTGTTGTACACAGATTAGATAGGCCTACAAGTGGCATCGTGATTCTTGCCAGAACCTCAAAAGCTTTAGAAAGGCTCAATAAGTTACTACGAGAAAAAGCAATTAAAAAAACCTATTGGGCAGTTGTAAAAAACACACCTGCCAATAAAAAAGACACTTTAATTCACTATTTAAAAAAGAATCCAAAAAACAACAAATCAACGGCTTTTAAAAAAGAAATTGATGGTAGTAAAAAAGCGATACTACATTATACCGTTTTGCAAGAACTTGAAAATTACACTTTGCTAGAAATAGATTTAGAAACAGGCCGACATCATCAAATTAGATGTCAATTAGCAAGCATTGGCTCCGTTATTAAAGGTGATCTTAAATATGGGTCTAAGCGTAGCAACAAAGATGGTGGAATTCATTTACACGCAAAAAAAATTCAATTCATACACCCTGTTAGTAAAGAAAAAATCAATATCAATGCAGCAGCACCCAATGATGCAATTTGGAATGCTATATAAGTACTAATTTTATCTAAATTTCTTTTGTTTAAATAGTCATCTTTAGCACACCAAAAAGACAAATCAGCATCGTATATTGTCCGTGGATTTTTGGACTAATTTATTTACCTCTCTTGTTATAGTAGAACGTGACCTATTGAGATGTTTTGAGATGTAGGGTTTACTCCTTTTTTCTTCTAAAAGTGTTTGAATTACTCGTTCTTTTAAGGTGAGTCGCCTATATTTTTTTATTTCCATTTTACAAATCTATTAATTTAGATTTGTTGCGTTAAGTTCCTGAATTCAACTGTCCATTCGTAAATTATTGCCCACGTTAAGGCTATGCTACTGTTGTGGACTAAAGTAGCCAAATTTTTCCACTATTAAATTAATTTATAATTAGTTGTAATTTTTATAACTATATGAACAACAATAGAATATAGCCAGCGTTAGCTAGCGTTTTATTCTTTTATTGCTACTATTCTAATTCTTTTGTAATCAGCAAACCATTTTCCATTAATCAAGCATTTTTCTTTCATTTTTTCTTGTACCTCTTTTTTAATCTCTTCAATATGATTAGAACTAACATCTTTAAAGAAACTTTCTGCAAACATTGAAATCCAGTCTTTTATTCCGGACTCTTCGTCAGCAAGTTCTGTTGGACGATTATAATGTTCCGCTAAAAGAACTCTAAATCCAGCAGATTCTAATTCAGTAGAATATTCGCCAATCGAGGGGAAATACCATAATTCTAATTCAGATTGTTCACTATACCCCCTCTTACTTAAAGAGTTTTTTAGTTGGTTAACTATTGTTTGAACATTTCCTTTTCCACCAAATTCAAGAATTATTTTCCCGTCTGATTTCAAGTTTTCAAACATACATTTTATTGCATTTTTATAGTTTTTTACCCAATGCAAAGTTGCATTTGAAAAAATTGAATCAAATTTCTCATTAAATCTAAAATTTTCAGCATCGCAAATTTGAAACTCAATATTTTTAAATTTCAATTTAGCATCTGTAATCATTTCAGGGGATTTGTCAATTCCAATAGTTTCTTTCGCTAATTCATTGATTATAAACGTTAGTTGCCCCGAACCACAACCTAAATCCAAAATTCGTTCGTTTTTTTTTGGGTCAAGTAACTCTACAAGGTTTTGACCATAATCATAAACAAAAGAATGTTTCTCGTTATATAGCTCTGGATTCCATTTTGTGGTTATTTTATTCATTTTTTTAATACCTTCTAACATGTTGTGTAAGATTACGTTACGTGAAATTAGCGATTAACTTCATAAGTACAAACCAACTTGAAAATCCGATAGAATTTTCGTAAGTAGGCTCGTACCAAGCAATGAACTTTATACATCTTAAGCTTACAATCTATAATTTTATAGTATAAATCAGGAAGAACAAAAGATTTGTTTTTTAACTCAGTTCTTTGTTGTAAACCGTTGTTTTAAGAAAATTACCCGTATAGTTTGGTGAAAAATATATTTACGTCTTTTTGGTTTTCTGGAAAATTATGAACTTCTACAATTTTTTCATCTTCAATTTTCCAAAGCAAACAAGACATAGCATTTAAATTTTCAGAATTCTCAATATTACTCCAGTTCCTATGACAATCTATCACATAATTATTATTGACACCCATAACTATTGGCTCCGCTTTAAACATTCCTTTATTCAGTTTTTTAAAAAAAATTAAAACAGCGTCAATTCCAATTTTTGTTCCACTCAATGGATGTTCTCCTGGTATATGCCATTTGATATTTTCAGCAAGAACTTTTTTAATTCCTTCAATATTGTTTGCTCCATAGGCTGTAAAAAAATCGTTAATTAACTTTAAGTTTGGGTGGGTTTGTGACATGAAATCAAAATTTTGTTTAGTTATTATTTTTGTAAAAGCATTTACTGAATTTATCGTTCCTAAAGCGATAGTTCCTGATGCCAATAATAGTTTTTTTTGAAAATCACGTCTATTCATTTTTTAGGCTTCTTTGCTATGGATGGCAACATTCAAATAAAAATATTTTGCTATTTAAGTTTCATTTTAAAGAATGTTGATCATAGCAGTCATTGATTCTCTTAATTCTGCACCAATAATTTCAACAGGGTGGAATCTAATTTTTTCGTTGATTGCAATTAATTTTTGATTATCTACACCTTTATCTTTTCCTTCTCCATATTTTTTACCAATAACATCAACATCAATTTTTTTCATAAAATCTACCAACAAGGGTTTACACGCATGGTCGAACAAATAACAACCATATTCTGCAGTATCAGAAATAGTTGCATTCATTTCATATAATTTTTTACGAGCAATCGTATTGGCAATCAAAGGTGTTTCATGTAGTGATTCATAATAAGCAGATTCTTCAATAATACCTGCTTCGGTCATGGTTTCGAAAGCCAACTCAACACCAGCTCTTACAAAAGCCACCATTAAAACTCCATTGTCAAAAAATTCTTGTTCGGAAATTTCTTTTTCCGTTACTTTAGTTTTTTCAAAAGCTGTTTCACCAGTTGCGGCTCTCCATTTTAATAAATTCACATCGTCATTGGCCCAATCTTCCATCATCGTTCTTGAAAACTTACCAGAAATAATATCGTCTTGGTGTTTTTGAAATAACGGACGCATAATATCTTTTAACTCTTCCGATAAATCAAAAGCTTTTACTTTTGCTGGATTTGACAATCGATCCATCATGTTGGTAATACCACCGTGTTTTAAAGCTTCGGTAATTGTTTCCCAACCATATTGAATTAATTTTGCTGCATAAGCCGGATCAATACCTTTTTCAACCATTTTATCAAAACTCAAAATAGATCCTGTTTGTAATACACCACATAAAATAGTTTGTTCTCCCATCAAATCAGATTTAACCTCTGCAACAAAAGAAGAATCTAATACTCCTGCTCTATCTCCTCCTGTGGCAACAGCATAAGCCTTAGCTTGATCAAATCCTTTTTGTTCAGGATCATTTTCGGGGTGAACAGCTATTAAAGTTGGTACTCCAAAACCTCTTTTATACTCTTCTCTCACTTCAGTACCTGGGCATTTTGGTGCCACCATAATTACAGTAATATCTTCGCGAATTTGCATACCTTCTTCAACAATGTTAAAACCATGCGAATAAGATAAAGTAGCCCCTTTTTTCATCAAAGGCATGATGGCAGTTACAACAGCGGTATGTTGTTTATCTGGAGTTAAATTACAAACCAAATCCGCTGAAGGAATTAATTCATCATAAGTTCCAACTACAAAATCATTTTCTGATGCATTTTTAAAAGATTGACGCTTTTCTTTAATGGCTCCTTCACGAAGTGCATAAGAAATATTCAAACCAGAGTCTCTCATATTTAATCCTTGATTCAAACCTTGTGCTCCACAACCAACGATTACAACTTTTTTCCCTTTCAATGCTGTGATACCATCAGTAAATTCTGATGCATCCATAAATCTACATTTACCCAATTGCGATAATTGGTCTCTTAGTGATAATGTGTTAAAATAATTTGCCATTATTCAAATTTTAATTTAATTGTTTTTTTAATATTTCTGATATTTTCATTTCTTCTTTTGTCACTGAAATTCTTCCCGATCTTACAAACTGCATAATTCCGTAAGGCAATAACTCATTGTATAAAGCTTCTATTTCTTCTTTTCTTCCCGATTTTTCAATTACAAAAAATTCTGGTGAAACAGTAACAATTTGCGCATTGCTATTTTTGATGATATTTTGAATTTGACGTTCATCAAAAAGTAAATGCGATTTTATTTTAAACAAAGCCGATTGTATGTAAATTGACTCTTCATTGGTATGGTAATAAGCCTTTATTACTTCAATTTGCTTTTCTATTTGTCCAATTATTTTTTTGACTTGTTCCTCTGTTATCTTTACAACAATAATAAATCGAGAAACATTTTCAATTTCTGTATTGGAAACTGTTAAACTTTCAATATTTATTCTTCTTTTTAAAAAAATAGTTGAAATTCTATTTAATAAGCCTAAATTATTTTCGGTATAAACGGATACTGTATAGGTTTCTTTTTGCATTTTTAATTTATTTTAATCTAACATCTGATACAGTTGCACCTGTTGGAATCATAGGAAAAACATTACCTTCTTTTTCAACATTTACTTCTAAGAAATAAGATTCTTTAGAATTTATTAATTCCGCAATAGCGTCATTCAAATTTTCACGTTTACTAACCCTACTTGCCTTAATACCGTAGCCCTCGGCAACTTTAACAAAATCAGGATTGGTCATTACCGTTGAGGCATATCTTTTATCAAAAAATAATTCTTGCCATTG